>JASHOO010000175.1 GCA_030041035.1 Bryobacteraceae bacterium
GGCCAACTCCAGTCTCTGGCCTTGCCCTACGAGAGTTTCAAGCTCTCACTGACCCCTGGTTTGGTCACGAATGTGTATCTAGGTTCGCTCGCGGGGCAGGCATCGCAGAACCTCCTGCCGAATCCGGGCAGCGTTCTGATTGGTACGAGCCAAAAAGCGGGAATTGGTCCGCCACAAGCCGGCTATGTGGATCTCGATGGCAATGGCAACGCATGGGTTCCCTCCGGCCAGATTCGCTATGCGCCGCCCGGAACTGCTGCACAGCCGCTCACTACCGCTTCGGAACTCACATATGCGCAAAAGAATTTCTTTCTACCTTGCCAGTTCATAAGCCCATTCCAGCAGGTGACCACTTCATCAGGCACCACGCCTTTGTGCACCCTGGTTACTTACGATCCCTACAATTTGCTGGTTTGGAGCACACAGGACGCGGTGGGCAATCTCGTTACCGTCGGCGACCGCAGCGCGAATGGCACCCCAGCTACCAACTGCAATAACTACCGCGTCATGCATCCAGCGCTCATCACGGATGCAAACGGAAACCGAAGCGCCGCCGAATACGACGCCCTTGGCCTGGTGGTCGGAACTGCATTCATGGGAAAAGTTAACGATAATCCCAGCCTCGGCGATTCGCTTGGGACGTTTACCAACGGGGCCTTTGCTGGCTTCGATGCCAATTTCACTGCGGCGCAGATCGCCGCGTTTCTTGCCAGCCCGACCACAACCGCCGCTGGGCTTCTCGCCAACGCCACCACCTGTGTCGTGTACGATCTTGGACTATTTCAGTCGTCGCAGACCGCTAATCCGAATGATCCCACACAGTGGCAGCCGGTCTTCGCCGCCAGCATTGCCCGTGAAACTCACGTCAGCGACCTTGCAAGCCTTCCAACGTCCCAGAACGGTGTCTTCAAAATGCAAATCAGTTTTGGCTATTCCGACGGCTTCGGGCGAGTCATCCAGCAGAAACTTTGGGCAGAAGCAGGTCCAATCCAGCCCGACGGGCCGACGGTAAGTCCACGCTGGCTCGGGTCGGGCTGGGTCATTTTCAATAACAAGGGCAAGCCTGTCCGTCAATACGAGCCATTCTTCAGCTCCACTCAAGAATTTGAATTCGCGGCTGTAGTCGGTGTCAGTTCAGTCCTCCTTTATGACCCTTTGTTACGCGTCGTCGCCACGCTGCACCCTAACCACTCCTGGGAGAAGGTCGTCTTCGATCCTTGGGGGCAGCAGAGTTGGGACGTAAACGACACAGCCACAACCGCGATTCCAAATCCGGCGCTCGATGTCGATGTTGGCGCATATTTCCAGCGACTTCCAGATACCGACTATCTACCCACTTGGTTGGAGCGACAGAGTAGTGCTGGCGGGACGCAACCTAACGTCGCCGGCGCCAATACCCCGAACCTCGTTTACGTCGACACGCTAGGCCGGACTTTTCTCACGTTCGCGAATAACGGTCCTGATTCGAGCGGAAATATACAGGAGTTCGCCACACACACGGAACTGGATATTCAGGGCTATCAGCGCGCAGTAAGCGACGCCCTCGGCCGCCAAGTCATGACTTACGACTACGAGATGCTCGGTACAAAGCTGCATTCCAATGGCGTGGATGCCGGCCAACGCTGGATGCTGAATGATGCCATGGGAAAACCGCTGCTCGGCTGGAATAGCCGGGGCTTCGCTACTCAGCGTACCTACGATGCCCTCCGCCGGCCATTGGGGCTGTATGTGCAACCTCTGAACGGCGCCCAGACTCTGGCGGAAAACATCGTCTATGGCGAAGGGCAGCCGGCTTCAGCCAACCTGAACGGGCGAGTCCACCAGTCTTATGACGCGGCTGGTTTGGTAACTAATATTGGTTTTGACTTTAAAGGGAATCTTCTCAGCAGCCAGCGCCAGTTATTGCAGAAATATAGCGGCTATACCCAGACCATTGACTGGTTGAATCCACCGGCACTCAACGAAACCTATGTCACCAGCACGACCTACGATGCGCTGAATCGGATCATCAGTCAGACGATGCCCGACGGGAGCATCGTCACTCTTGCTTACAATCAAACCAAACTTCTGCAGGCCGTCAGCAAAACCGTAAACGCGAACACAACTGCGGTCGTGACCAACATTACTTACAATCCAAAGAGCCAACGCCTGTCGATTTCGTACGGAAATGGCGCCAGCACGACTTATACGTACGATCCGCTGACCTTCCGCCTGACAGAGCTCAATACGACGCGCGCCACGGACAATGTCGTTCTGCAGGACCTGATTTACACCTACGATCCCGTTGGGAACATCACTCAGCTTCAGGACAATGCGCAGCAGACCATCTACTACAACAACGCCCAGATTCTTCCCAACGCCGCGTACACGTACGACCCAATCTATCGTCTGATTCAGGCAAACGGGCGCGAGCTTCTCGGCTTGAACGGCCAGCCGGTTCCGACAAGCTGGGACGATTCGTCGCGTCTTGCCCAGGCGCTGCCACCCAATCCCAACGATGGACAGGCGCTGGCAGCTTATACCGAAAATTATCAATACGATGCAGTCGGCAACATCCAAACACTTACCCACTCAACCGCAAACGGCAATTGGAC
>JASHOO010000176.1 GCA_030041035.1 Bryobacteraceae bacterium
GTGACATAGGCGTAGAGCGAGGAGTAAATGATCTTGAACGGCCGGTGCGGCTCGGAATATTCGTCGAGTTTCTTCAAGCCAGCGAGAAAGCAGGCCTCGTAACCCAGCTCGGAGGCGCGATAGTGGTCCGGATGGCGGCCCTCCCAATACGGCAGAATGACCGTGCGCGGCCGCAGCTCACGGATCTTGACCGCGAGCGACATGCGCGCCGAGATCGTGTTTTCCAGCCGCGCATCGGGAAAACGCATGTTCTCGCGGTGGCTCACGAGCAGGATCTTGGCTGCCGCTGCGGCTTCTTCCAGCCGTTCGTCCGGCGTCCCGCGTGTGCCCATATCGCCAGCCGTCAGGTCCAGAATTCCCGTGCGATAGCCTTTCTCCGCCATCTTGGCCAGCGTCCCGCCGCAGGTCTGCTCCACGTCGTCGGGATGCGCGGCGATCGCCAACATGTCGAGGCTCACGCACGCGCCTCGAGCTTCTTCAGCAGTTCCGCTTCAGTGACTCTGTACTTGAATGCCTTGCGGCCGTTGATGGCAATCACGGGCACTTCATCGTTGTAGAGGCGGCGCAGCTCGGGATCGGCGTCAATATCGAGTTCCTCCAGGTCGAAGCCGGCCCGCCGGCGCGCCGACTCCAGCACGTGCTTGGTCTCATCGCATAGGCAGCAGCCCGCGCGTGTGTAGAGCGTGACCTTCGGCCGCGCAGCCATTACCAGTTGAGATCCTGCCGCCGCATGTATTTCTGGCGCGTGCCCATCACGGCGACGAGAATCATTCCGGCGACGAAGCCGCCTACGTGCGCGAAAAACGCCGTGCCGCCCTGCGACAGGTTCGAGTACCCGATTGTCTCCACGCCGCTGAAAAGCTGAATGAAAAACCAGTAGAGCAGCATCAGCACAGCGGGCACCTCGATGGTCGTGATGAAGAACAGCACGAACACCAGCGTCAGGATGCGCGAGTGCGGAAACTTGATCAGGTACGCGCCCATCACGCCGGCGATGGCTCCGCTCGCGCCCACCATGGGCACGCGCGAGCCGATGTTGAACACGGTCTGAGTCAAACCGGCGGCCAGTCCACACAGCAGATAAAACACCAGGTACTTGCCATGTCCCAGCGCGTCTTCCACGTTATCGCCGAAAATCCACAGGAACCACATGTTGCCGATGATGTGCATCCAGCCGCCGTGCAGGAACATCGAAGTCAGGATGGTCGTCAGTTGCACGTGCCGCGGCACCAGCCCGTAATGCGCAATCAGGTAATTGCGCGAATACGGGTCGAGCGAGATCTCGTGAAGAAACACGGCCACGTTCACCAGAATGATGAGCATGGTGACGACAGGCCGCGAGGAGCTGCGTTGCGTATCCCGGATTGGAAACATCTAGTTGGCTCGGAAGGCTCGGCCGCTGCGGTTCTCAAATTCGGGATGCGATCGGCGCTCGGCCCGCTTCATCAGTGCGCGTATTTCTTCCACTCCCCGGATGCCGCCGCGCGCGCCCACCGCCATGCAGTTGAGCGCTGCCATGGCGTTCGAGAACTCGAGCGCCTCACTCATCGGCATGCCCCGCAACACAGCATAGCAGAACGCGCCGTGGAATACGTCGCCCGCACCGGTCGTATCCACACAGGCGACCACAAAGGCCGGTGAGTAAATGAACCGGCCCTCAAAAAGCGCCAGCGAGCCGTGCGCGCCCAGCGTCATCGCCGCCACGCGCATCTTATATTCCGTCTGAATCATCTCCAGCGCCTTGAACGGATCGCTCTCATTGGTCCACTGCACGGGAAATTCAGAGCTCGCCACCAGATAGTCCACATACGGCAGCACGCGGTCGAAGCCGTGATAAATCGTGTCCACGTCCACGGTCACCGGCATGCCTGCGTTGCGCGCAATGCGCGCCGCGTGCTCGACGGCCGGCGTGTCGTGGCCGTCGATGTGCAGCAGGCTGGCGCAGGTAATCTGCTCGGGCGTGATTTCCTCGGGCGATATGCGCAGGCACTCGGGGCGCCGCCACAGCACCGTGCGCTCCCCCGTGGAGCGGTCGATTACGATGTAGGCCGATTGATTGGAGCAGCCGTGCCGCTGTTGCACGTGGTCCAGGTTGATGCCCGAGCCGCGCAGGCTCTCCATCTGGATGCGGCCCCGCTCGTCGTCCCCCACCGTGCCGATGTACTTCGTGCGCAGCCCGAGCTTGGCACAGGCTGTTAGCGCGCTCGCCACCTGCCCGCCCGGGCTCAGGATCTCTTCCTGGTATGGAACCTTCCCGGCATACGCAGGGAAGTGCGGCACAATCAGCATCGTATCGGTAGCGTTCAACCCCACGCCCACCACATCAAACTGCGGCATGATTTGATTGTAAAGGCACCGCGGGCCGGACGCGTGAGCCCGGTCGAGGACCGGCGCTAGATTTCCGATGGCCGGGAGTGGCGCGTGGACGCCAGTACCACCGATGTCTCTTTCTGGCGCAAGGGAATGCTCCAGTAGGCGGCCAGAAGTTCATCTTTCTCCCGAGGCGAGACCAGCCGAAAACCATGGCGCTCATAGAAGCGGATGGCCCACCCGGCCGCGGCCCAGGTGCCCACCAGTAAAGGACCGCTGGCGCGGTCCGCCAAAAAACCGAGCAGTTCGCCGCCGATTCCCCGGCCTTGACTCGCGGTTCGCACGTAGGCGTGCCGGATCAGAGTCACGTCGCGCACGTATTGGATTCCCATGAGGCCGGCCAGAATGCCGGAATCCTCCCAGCCCCAGAACTCGACTCCCGCGTCGA
>JASHOO010000177.1 GCA_030041035.1 Bryobacteraceae bacterium
ATTACTTTGACCTGCTGAAGAATCCTCTGATCGAAGGGCGCGATTTCCGGGATAGCGAGGACCGGTCGGCGCCTTTGGTGATGATTGTGAACCAGACGTTCGCACGGCGGTACTTCAACGGAGGCGAGGCGTTGGGCGGCAAGGTGCGCGTTGAAGACAAATGGTTCACGGTCGTGGGGCTAGCACAGGACAGCAAATACTTCGATGTGGGAGAGGCACCGAGGCCGTTCTTCTTTTTGCCATTTCTGCAAATCGCCGATGCGGGCACCCGGGTTCATTTTTTTGTGCGAGTCGCGGGGGACCCCGAAGCGTTCATCGCGACGCTGCGGCGGGAGGTAGCGGCCCTGGATCCGAACGCGGGCGCGTTTTTTCCCATGGCGATGACGGAATGGACAGAAGTGACGATGCTGCCGCAGAAGGTGGCGGCGAGTCTGCTGGCGGCGATGGGGATCGTTTCGATGGTGCTGGCGGCGGTAGGGCTATACAGCGTAATGGCTTATGCCGTGACGCAGCGCACCCAAGAATTCGGCGTGCGCATGGCGCTGGGCGCGGAGAGGGGCGACGTGCTGCGCGACGTGCTGCGCCGGGGGATGAAGCTGACGTTCGCAGGGCTTGCGGCCGGAATTGCGGGCGCATTTGCGGTGACGCGGCTGGTTTCGAGCATGCTGGTGAATGTAGATGCGGCCGATCCGGTGACGTTCGCCGCGGTGGCGGTGTTTCTGGCGCTGGTGGCTCTGGCGGCGAGTTATGTGCCGGCGCGGCGGGCGACGCGGGTGGACCCGATGGTGGCGCTGAGATGTGAGTGAGGGGGGGCGAGGCCTACGGTATGTGGTCCGCCTTCGATACAGCACCAGCGTAGTCCCCACTTACACCGCGAGCATCAGCGTAGTCAACCGACAGGGGCCCGCACGTCGCGCTTGCCCGACATCGTGTGCCAGGCCTGCACTCCCGAGCCAGGGCTGAAGGCACAAGGAAGATTTTAAATACAGAAGAACCGGTGAGTAGTCGTGAATACCACAAATACCGAACAAACTAATCCCCGATGGCCAACGACGTGGGAGGTCAACTTAATGGTGGGAGTGGTGGGAATCGCGTCAATATCACTCAGTCTCTTGGGGGGTGCTCTTGAGAAGCGCTACAACCTTCCGACCACGATGATATTTGGACAGCTTGCCCTCCTCCTTGCGTTGTTCTGGATTGCGGTGCGGGGCCTCGATTTCCGGTCAACGTTGCGGATATGCCCGATTGGCAGCGACATTGTGGGATGGAGCATGCTGGTTGGCATTATCTTCTGGCCAGTGGTTGCCGGAACGTCGGCGTTACTTGACCGGTGGCTGTCAGTGGTAGGTCCCGGCCCGCAGATCCCCAAGCCTACGAATCTTCGAGACAGCGTGATCTATGCCGTTACCATCATCCTGCTGGCGCCACTGACGGAAGAGCCCATTTTTCGAGGGATTGTCCTGAGGGGGTGGTCGCGGCGCGGTCCAACACTTGGACTGGTTGTAACGAGTGTGCTATTCGCCGCATTTCATATTGAATTGCCGGCTCTTATTCCGCTGACGTTTTTTGGAATTGGGTTGGGCTTGCTCGTCCAGCGCAGCAATTCGTTGTACAGCTCCGTGGTCGCTCACATGTCATATAACGTGGTTGGGACATTGTACCTGGTGATCCCACGATTGCGACGAACACCCGACGGTTGGATCATTGCGGCCGGCGCCATAGCCCTCCCATTAATCATCGTTGTCCTGCGGTGGTTTACCCGGCGGTTCCCTGCCCCTACGAGCGAGTTGCCACCGCCGGAAAAGTCCTCTGGCTTTTGGGCAGTTTTCTCCCTACTAGTCGTTTTGGGGTTTTACCTACTGACCGCCATATCCATACGCTTCGCTCCTGCTTTAGCCGGGCATTGAGCAAGGTTTTCTCTCCAGGAGCCATATAGCGTGATGGCCTATGCGGTGACGCAGCGCAAGCAGGAGTTCGGTGACCTCGCTGTAGCACTTGAAGTGACCGCTCCCTGCGGTCGCGGCTCAGAATCCGGTTTCACGCTTGATTCCTACTACATGGCCGTCAGGGGAAGGACCTCGGGGAGGACGCGGGTGTTTTCGAGGATGAGGGTGGTTTGGCCGGTGGACAGATTGTAAATCTCCATGGTGGGGACGACGGCGCAGGATGGGGCGGCGGGGACGGGCGAGCCTGACGGGTTGACGAAGACGGTTTGCACGGTGCCGCGGATTTGGGTGCGCGTGTTGCCCCCGATAGGAACGGGAAGTGGCGGATAGTTGAAGTGAACCGCCTGGTTCTGGGTAAGGGGGAGGGTTGTGCTGGCGATGGTGCCGCCCTGCTCGTTGAGGTAGGTGAAGGTCACCTGGCAGGATCCCGCGACCACCGGGCCTCCCATGGGAAGCAGCAGAGCGCTGAGAACGGCTGACTGACTGTAGGTGATTCCGACCATGCCGAACGTGACGTACTGCGGCGACGCTAGCGAAATGATTTGCGCGCGCAGGTGCGCGGCGGGGTAGAGGATCAGGCCGGCGGTCACCAGGGACGCGGCGGAGACAGTGATGACATAAGTGAGTTTCATGGGGGAAGCCTTTCGGATAGACGCGGCGGTATCCGTCCTTACTATAGCTCTGCGGCTTCCTAAAACCCAACCACCGCTTCCTGCGGGCGCCGCTCAAGCAACTGCGATAGATTGGGATGATCAATGAACACGTTTCGAATTGCGCTGGGGAACATCCGGTTTCCGGCAACGGCGGAGGAATCGGTTGCACGCGCCGAACAAGCGATTGCTCAGGCGGGTTCTGAGCGCGCGGAGATCATTTGCTTTCCGGAATGCTATGTTCCGGGCTACCGGCTGATGGGACACAGCGTGGCGCCGCCAGATGCCGCATTTCTGGAGCGCGCGTGGGCCAGGGTTGGAGAGGCTGCGGCGAAAGCGGGCGTTGCCGTGATTCTGGGGACGGAGCGCCTGGTGGATGGCGGGTTACGCATCAGCGCGCTGGTCATCAATGGTGATGGAACGATCGCGGGGTTCCAGGATAAGGTGCAACTGGACCCATCGGAGGAAGGCACGTATTCGGCGGGTTCGGGCAGGCAGGTGTTCCAGACAGGCGGCGCGACATTTGGTATTACGATTTGCCACGAGGGTTGGCGGTATCCGGAAACGGTGCGCTGGGCGGTGCGGCAGGGGGCGCAGATCGTGTTTCATCCGCATTTGCATGAAGCCGAGCCGGGCGGGTATACGCCTTCGAGTTTTGCGGATCCGGCGAACACGTTTCATGAAAAAGCGGCACTGTGCCGGGCGGCGGAGAACACGTGCTATTTCGTGACGGTGAACTGCGCGAGCCCAGGGTCGGCGACGACTTCGGCGGTGGTGCGGCCGGACGGGACGCTGCTGAGCTACCAGCCATACGGCAAAGAAGGGTTGCTGGTCGCGGACCTCGACCTCGGTGCGGCTACAGGGCTGCTGGCCGCGCGATGGAAAGCTGGGTAGCGGGCGTTAGACTTCGAGTAAGCGCTTGGCTTTGCGGATGGCGGCTAACTGCTCCTGGGTGGGCTGGGGATATTCGAGGCGGAGGTCGCGGATGGCGTCAGTGAGGATTTCGGAAACGAGTGCGCGAGCGACCCATTTGTCGTCGGCGGGGATGATGTACCAGGGGGCATGCTTGGTGCTGGTGGCGCTGAGAGCGTCCTCGAAGGCGTCGACATAATCGTTCCAGTACGCGCGCTCAGCGAGATCGGAGGCGGAAAATTTCCAGTGTTTCTGCGCATCGTCCAGCCGCGCAAGCAGGCGGCGTTTTTGTTCTTTGCGCGAAACATGGAGGAAGAATTTCAGGATGACGGTGCGGTTTTGGGTGAGATGGCGCTCGAAGTTGTTGATGTCGTCGTAGCGCCGGCGCCACAGGGAATGGCCGGGCTTGAGGTGCTGCTTTTCGAGCCACTCGGGGTGGACGCGCACGACGAGCACGTCCTCATAGTAGGAGCGGTTGAAGATGCCGATGCGGCCGCGAGCGGGCAGACGGCGGCCGTAGCGCCACAGGAAACTGTGCTGTAGTTCTTCGCCGGTGGGCTGCTTGAAGCTGGAGACTTCGCAGCCCTGGGGATTAAGACCGCTCATGACGTGCTTGATGAGGCCGTCCTTACCAGCGGCATCCATGCCTTGCAGGACGAACAGCAGAGCGTACTGATCGGACGCCCAGAGCAGGTCCTGAGCCTGGGAGAGACGCTGTAAGTTGCGCTGGAGGATCTCGTGCGCTTCCTGCTTGAGCTGGTCGCCCTTCAGGTGACGCAGTTCTTTGGTACCGGCCCAGGCGGTTTCCCAATCGTGGAGGTGGACTTTGGTGTGGGGCCTGACGCGGAGTTGATCGGTGTCTTTGGGCATGGGGGCGACGCTTGCATTTGCATTCTACTCCAGGCGGTGAAGTAGGCGTTACGGGACGTCGAGATGAACTTGATCAGGCGGCGGCTTTCGGCGGTTTTGCCGGGTGATGGCATCGCGCTCCGCCATCCCGAGTTGGCCGGCTTCGTCCCGGAAGCTCTTCTCGCACTGCCTATCGAACTGGTCACAAAGTTCTCGTAGGCGGTCGTATAATCCTTGTTTCACCATGATGACCCGCCGCCGCTTGATCACCAATGCCGCTTTCATTCCAGCCCTGGCGCGTGCGCAAAAGCCGGGAGGACCAATCCTCGCATACGCCGGCACCTACAGCTCACCACACGGCCCTGAGGGGAGCAAGGGAAGGGGCGACGGTATCTATCTCTTTGAATTGAATCCGTCGACCGGCGCGCTCAAGCAGCGGGAGATTATCCGTAATGATGCGAATCCCGCCTGGCTCGCCTTTCACCCCTCGCGCACGCACGTCTACTCGGCGAATGAGACGCCGACCTATCAAGGAGCGGCGTCGGGCTCGGTGAGCGCCTATTCGATTGACCGTTCCACGGGGCATCTCACGCTACTGAACACAGTCAGCTCGGAAGGAGCGGGGCCTGCGCACATGAGCCTCCATCCTTCCGGCAGGTATGCGCTGGTTGCCAACTATGCCGGCGGTACGGTTGCGGTGCTTCCCGTCCGGGCAAACGGGGAACTCGGACCGGCAACTGACGTCAAGCATAACCAGGGTACGGTCGGGCCGGAGCGCGCCGCGACCGCACCGCCGGGCAGCTTCGCCATCAGCGGTCACGAGGCTCCGCACGCGCACATGATTCTCGCCGATCCGAGCGGTCGCTTCGTGCTGGCCAGCGATCTCGGCCTGGACCGGATTCTGATCTGGAAGTTTGACCTCGAAAAGGGCACGCTCACCCCGAACGATCCGCCGTTTGTGTCGCTGCCGCCCGGTGACGGACCGCGACACTTCACCTTTCATCCCAACGGCCGCTGGTTTTATTCGCTGCAGGAAGAGGCAT
>JASHOO010000178.1 GCA_030041035.1 Bryobacteraceae bacterium
CGAAATGGCCGCCCTCGCCTGCGCGAATTCCATGTCGATGAGGCGGCCGTAACAGGCCGGCCAGCGGTCACGATGACGTGATCGATCATGGTCGGCAGGTCACTGAAGAACGGTTCGAGTAGCTCAGGATCCGTGGCGTCGAAAGTCAGACTGGACCGCTATCCTCGGGTCTGGTCACCTGGCTGGTTATCTGCCACGCGAATCTTGCCTGTCGAGGACCGTCACGTGTCGCTCCGCCCCACTTTCGTGTTGCATCGTCAGCAGCCTTCCGTCCTTCGACAAGCCCCATCGCGACGTCAGGCGCTTCGCATATCTTCCCAACGCGATTTGCATTTCGACGGACAGCTCGTCGCTCTCCCAGTGGGCATGGGTTCGCACCTGCCCGCTGCCCAGGCGCGTCACGACCTCGGCGCCGTCCGTGCGGAGGTTGCATAGCAACTGGCCGAAGGCATATCGGGGCGCGGACGGCAGCACGGTCAGTTGCAGTAAAGGCTCAACATGATCGATTCTCACCGCGACCATGCCGAATTCGATGCCCGAAAAAAAAGGGTCGCTCCTTAACTGCGCCGCCCATCTGCCGCTGAAATCGACGCTCATTTTTTGGTGATGACGGCGGTGGAGAGCCACCAGTCCGGCCCCTGAAACCAGCAGGTCTCGTCGATTGCGGCGCCGCGTCTCAACGACCGAACCGCGCTGATGTCACTACGCGCCAGGACCCCTGACAACTTTTGCGCGACTGCCTCATCGCGCGCTCCGTCGCACGGAATAAACAGCGCCCGGCAGAGGAACCGCGCTTCCAATTCATCCGCCGATGCGCGCTTCACCAGCAACATCGCTCCGTGGCCTTGAGCGGGCATCAACGGAAATAGAAGCCGTCCACCGGGACGCAACGCATCTAACCAGGTGTTGAGCGGTCGAGTGGCGCCGGCGTTCACGTAGATGACGTCGCAAGCCGGCAATGGCCCCGCTGTGCCCGAACCACTGTGCACCACGACGTTCCCGCTATCTGCGAGATTGTGGACCGCCCGTTCCGCCAGACGAGGCTCAATCTCATAAGCCTCCAACGTGCCCGACGCACCCATGAGCTTCGAGAGTATGGCCGTGTAGTAACCGGTTCCCGCTCCGATGTGGACAATGGTTTCACCCTCCTCAATCTTCAAAGCGCCAAGACAAGCAGAATGAAGCACCGGCTGTCCGTTGTTGATGTTGCCCTCATCCTCCAGCGCGACCACGATGTCCTGGTACAGGAAGGCCGGATCGTCGGAAGGCGTTCGGATGTACCCGCTGGCCGTAAACACTCTCCAAGGAGCATGGCCCACGAACCGCTCGCGAAACGTAGACGCGAAGGCCGCCCTGAGACGAGCATCAGAAACTCCGCTGTTGGCCGTGACTAGCTCGGCGAAAAACGTTCGAAAGAGCTGCAAGCGCTCGGCGGCTTGGGCTTCCATATTAAACTCGCGGCCTCAAATCCTTCGCCGCGCCCTTCGGCCGCGCGCCTCTTCCTGGGACGACGGCAGGCGTCTGGTATAGCGCCTCACTCATGGGCCGGAACGGCTCACGCGAAAAAATGGCGGAGAGCGGCAGCTTGAAGAATTCGGTGAGCCGGAAGGCAAGCTCCAGACTGGCCTGATAATCGCCGCGCTCCAAATAACCGATGGTCTGATAATTCACGCCGATCGCGTCCGCCAGCTCCTGCCGGCTCAGTCCTCGTTCCGCCCGCAGAACCGCCACGCGGTTGTAAAGCGGACTACCCGACCGCGGGTCCTTCTTTTTTGAGGTCATGAACAGATTATTGTATTAATACAACAAAATGTCAAAATCCAATGCCAGATGAAGAAGGACCCGAACGCGAAGCCGAGGCTCGTGAGATTTTGCGAAGTGTAGAAGAAGCCGAATAGACTCTCGTTACTTCACGCTGTCCGCATCTTTCGGAAACGACAGCAGCGGCGGCTTGTCCTGCGATTTCACTTTCTTCTCGATCTCGATTTCCGAAACCAGAATCGCCGGCGAAATCGCCGATACCGGCACCATCCCCGATTCGGCTCCACAATAGCCGTTGAAGACTTCCGAATGATCGGACGTCGCCAGAATCTTGGCAAAGCTCGCCAGCGGCGTCCCCACAATATCCACGCCCCGCACCAGTTCATCCGGCCTGCCATCCGGATAAACGCGATAGACAATCACCGGCAGCACTTTGAACGCCTGCATGCCCGCGCGCGCCGTGGTCGTGAACCCGCCGGTCACGTCTTTGAAATACAGCCCATACGGCTTCTTCTGCCGCTTCACTTCTTCGATCAGCATCTGGCGCAGTTGCGCTTCCGGAACGGTTTTCGTCGACTCCACCAGCAGGTTGGATTGCCGTGATACGACTTCCAGCCCCGGCTGCCGCCGGCCGTGTCCGTTCGAATGATCGAAGCCCTTAATCGGCGAGCGCGACATCAGGAACTCTTTGAGAGTTCCGTGATCCACCGCCGTGAACTTCTGGCCGGCGACGCCTTCATCGTCGTAGCTGTACCAGCCGTTCAAGTCCGTACCGTCGAATTTGTGCAGCGTGGGATCGAACGCCACCGAAAGAAAGTCCGGCAGCACGCTCTTGCCCAGGCTCTTGGTGAACGTCTGGCCCTCGCTCTCATCTTTCTGGCGGTGCCCTTCGATGCGATGTCCGAAGATTTCGTGAAAGAAAACGCCCGCGGCGCGGCCCGAAAAGATAGCGGGGCCAAGGTATGGGTCGACCACCGGCGCATGCAGCAAGGCCGTCAAATCCTTCGCAACGCCCTCAACCGCTGCCGCCAGCACATCCTCGGCCGGCAGACCGGAGGGATCACCGGCGTCGAACGTGTCATACGTCGACAGGTTCATTCCGTCTTGCGCCCGCGTCTCGGCGGAGATCGAAACACGCACGAAACTGCGCCCATGCTCCAGACGGCTGCCCTCCGTGCTGACGAAGTACTTCGTCTCCCGCTCTGCCGAGATGGAAACCCCGGAAACCAGAATATCCGGGTACTGGCGAAAACCCAGCGAAAGCCGCCGCACCCGCTCCGTCCACAAATTCTTGTCTAAATGAAGCTGCGGTGGCGGTTCGCTATGCACCGACGCCGGTTCGACCGAAAAATCATCCGACGGATCCTCCTCCGCCACCCGCACCTTCTCGTCGCTGCGGATCTTGATCAGCCGTTCGGCCGCCGCACGGTACGCCCGGTCGGTTTCGACCCATACGGGCTCTTTGATAGCAATAGGGTTATCGTCAATACTGATCCGCGCGCCGGAGGTGAACTGCCCACGTTCTCCGCGAACTCGATGATAGTTGTCGAGTTTCCGGTCACCCACCCGTAAAGATACATCCAGATAGCGGCTATGTCTTTCGGAATCAGCCGTTAACGCGCCCAAAGCGGCGCCGATGTGACTGGATTCTTCTTCGGTGACCTCATAGCTGAGGAAATAAGGAGGCGGGTCGGCTTTTTCTTTTAGTATGTTGAAATTACGATCCAGCTCCTGGTCCAGAATACTCAGAACCTTGGATTGGGCGAAGGATAAGGGAAGAAAAACGACAACTAGCGCCGCCCCACGCAGAATCTGCACTCTGCGTTCAAGATAGCATGAACCGGCGGTTGCAACTCAATTGTAGCGCGCTGCCGGCAGGTAGCCGCGTTCTTTCAAACCCGAGAGTGCGAGGCCATAGCGGCCGCGAACCCCCGTCTTTTCAAAGATGTGCTTGAGGTGGATCTTCACGGTTCCGGGGCAGATCCCGAGAGAGCGGGCTATCTCTTTATTCTTGAGACCTTGCTCGACCAGCTCAGCCACCTGCTGTTCCCGCGAAGTCAGATTCGACCGGCCCGAACCGTTTGTTTTTTCAGTATTTTGGAACATCAGGTCGTCCATCCAGGTGTTTCCGGCTGCCACCGTGCGCAGGCAATCGGAAAGCGAGCGCAGCGGCGCCGTCTTGCGAATCACACCCTGGGCGCCGGCTTGCACCATGCGCAACGCCTCGGCTTCATTCACGGAATGACCCCACACCAGCACAGAGGTACGGCGCCCGTTTCCGCGCAGGCTGGCGATCCAATCCATAACCGGCTGTAAACCGAAGCTTTTGTCAATGACCACCATGGCGGGTGACAAATTGCGGACCAGATCCATGCCCGCCATGATGGAAGTGGCTTCTCCAACCGCGGCCATGTCTTGCAGTTGCGCCAGCAGCGCGCGCAATCCTTCCATAGCGATCGGTTGAGTGTCACAAATAACGACTGTTTTCTTCAAGCTAGTGCTCCTGCCCCGAAATGGACTATGCCGTTGGGATCGAATGAGTAGTTCACCGACTCGCGTACTACTCTCAAGGTTTTCTCGCGTTAGACCGATAGAAGCAATGGAGTTGCCATTTTTATAAGGGGTTAGCCCGACGGCGGCCCCGACAAAAGCACCCGGAAATTCCACGAAAGAATGTCTGCAAACGGACAAAACGGTTCGGCGATCCAATGGAAGCCGTTGCTGATCTGCCCAAATGCGGATCTCTCGCAAAAGTTGAGTGCAGCCTGGCATGCCGCCGGGGAAATCGAGCCGATGGTGGAATGCCCGCGGTATCTGGAAGGGGCGGCGCTTCGGGATCTGGCGGGCGGACATAGGGTTACATTGTGCTTCCTGGATGTCGGCAGCGATTCTGACCGTGGGCTGACGCTGGTGAAGGCACTGCGCGAGTTGGGGATTCCGGTAGTCGCTTTGCACACTGCCAACGAACCCGATCTGATTTTGAGCTGCCTCCGTCAGGGCGCCGCGGAGTTTCTCTTCCCGCCATTTGGCGGCGAGCAGTTCGGGCAAGCGCTAGCTCGCCTGGCAGAGCGCGCTCAGGTCGCCATGGCCCAGGCGCGAACCGGCGGAGAGGTTTGTTGCCTGATGCGCGGCAAAGCGGGCAGCGGGAATACC
>JASHOO010000179.1 GCA_030041035.1 Bryobacteraceae bacterium
AGCGGACCCGAAGTGTACGTGGCGCTGCGCGACCTGAACGTGCCTGTCAGTTATGTGACGTACCCACGCGAAGGGCACGGTATCGGTGAACCGATGCATCAGCGCGACCTGATGAGCCGAAACCTGGAATGGTTCGAGAAATGGATATCAGGAAGATAGGGGTCATTGGGCTCATCGCCTGGGGTGTTGCGTTTGGAGTGCGCGCGGGAACGCCGGACGCCGGGTTTCAGACGGAACAGGCGAAGGCGCATTACCTGAAAGGAGTGGAATACGGGGACAAAGAGATTTGGGCGGCAGCGATTCTGGAACTCAATCAGGCGCGACAGTTGGAACCGGGCAATCCGGAGATTCTGACCGAACTGGGAATTGCCTACGGGGAACGCAAGCAATGGAAAGAGGCGCTGGCATTTCTCCGCAAGGCAGTGATGATCGCTCCCGGATCGGTTCGGGCCCACTATAACCTGGCACTCACGCTGGATCGCGCGGATCCCGGCAAGGGGGCGGGCGCCATCGAGTACCGGAAGACGCTCAAGTTGGATCCGCGGCATGTTGATTCGCTGATCAACCTCGGCATTGATATCGGAGATCAAAATCCCGCACAGGCTCGGCAATTTTTTACACGCGCGATCGAGCTTGCTCCCAAGAATGCGAATGCGCATTTGAACCTCGCTTTGCTCCTCAAGAGAGATGATGCCGAGAGCGCAAGCTCCGCGGAGTTCCGGCGGACGATCGAGTTGAATCCAGACCTGGTCGAGGCGCGGCGGCAGCTTGCAGCGCTTCTGATGTCCGAGCAGCAGTGGGAGAAGGCGATCGAGCAATGCCGAGAGATTATGAAACGGGAACCGGGAGATGCGGCCACGCAATACACGCTGGGGCAGGCGATGATCCGGAACGGGGAAACGGAGGGGGGCAAGCAGGAGTTAGAGCGGGCGCAGGCAATGCGCAAACGGGCGCAGGAAGAACAGGAAGCGCAGGAACTGCAAAACGAAGGTGTGCGAGATCTGAGCACGGGTAAGGCGCCGGACGCGCTAAAAGCGCTGACTTCAGCGGTGCGTCTGGATGGTTCTTCAGCCAATCACATGTATCTGGGACTGGCATTGGTTGAGTCTGGCGAGGTGAAGTCCGGGGTTGGAGAGCTCGCAACCGCGGTGGACCTGGATCCCAAGAACGCGCGCGCACACTTAAACCTGGGCAGCGTTTACTTGCAAAACGGCCAGGAATTCCTGGCGAAATCTGAGTTTGAGAAGGCGCTGGAGATCGATCCGTGGTTTCCGGAAGCACACAACAACTTGGGGTTGATCCTGTCAAAGAGCGACCGGACGGAGGAGGCCGAGCAGCATTTTCGGCTGGCTGCCGAATTGGATCCCGGGTATCTGGAGGCCATTTTCAACTTAGGCTTGTCTCTGCGCGCGCTAAACCGGCCGGATGAGGCGCTACGAGTTCTACGCCGTGCAGCGGAATTGGCGCCGCGAAATGCACATGTGCAATATGCACTGGGGCAGGCATTGAAGGAGAACGGGGACTTGGCCGGCGCGCGGAAAGCGCTGGATACGGCTGCCGCCCTGGAGCGCCAAAACCAGTGACGGGTGCATGAAGGAACACTGGTTGGCATTGGCGGTGTGCCTCAGCTCGGCGGGGCTGGCGGTGAGGTTCGATCTGACTGCCAATGAACCCAACCGGTCGAGCATACAGTTTCGCGATGCCGGTACGCGCGCAGGACTTAAGGGCATCACTGTTTGCGGAAAGGAACAGAAGACCTCGGTCATCGAAGTCAATGGCAGCGGTCTGTGCTGGTTCGACTACAACAATGACGGCCTGCTGGATCTTTATGTCGTGAACGGCGGGACGATGGAGGATCTGCGGCGGGAGAAACAGGGCGGCCGGAGCGCCCTTCACAACTACCTGTATCGCAACAACGGCGATGGCACGTTCACGGATGTGACCGAGAAGGCCGGGGTCGGGGGATACAGGTGGGGTACGGGGTGCGCCGCGGCAGACTTTAACAACGACGGTTTCACTGATCTTTTCGTGACAAACATTGGGGAGTCGTTTCTTTTCCGCAACAATGGCGACGGCACTTTCACGGACGTAGCGAAATCTGCAGGTGTGGACGGGGGCTTTGAGTGGCACACAGGGGCGACGTTCGGCGATTATGACGGCGACGGTTATCTGGATCTATACGTGGCGGGGTACCTAGACCTGGCGCAAATGTTCCAACCGCAAAAACGATGTCCATGGCTCGGCATGCAAGTGTTCTGCGGACCGGGCGGATTGAAGGGCGCGCCCGACCGCCTTTACCACAATAA
The DNA here is from genome assembly GCA_030041035.1 of Bryobacteraceae bacterium. Taxonomy (GTDB): domain Bacteria; phylum Acidobacteriota; class Terriglobia; order Bryobacterales; family Bryobacteraceae; genus QHXW01. Next base: position 2,307 of record JASHOO010000179.1, read on the forward strand.
CGGGAATGGCACTTTCACCGATGTAACCAGGCAGGCCGGCGTGGAGGACCGCGACCTGCTTTACGGATTCACCGCGACTTTTGAGGACTTCGACAACGATGGCCGTCCGGATTTATTTGTAGCGAACGATCGCGGACGAAACTACCTTTACCACAATCTCGGGAACGGGAAGTTCGAGGAGGTTGGCGAGACCTGGGGAGTGGCGTATCCAGTAGAAGGAAGAGCACAAGCGAACATGGGCGTGGCGATAGGCGACTACGACCACACCGGATTCATGGATATCTTCGTGACGACTTTCTCACAGGATCACTTCACGCTTTATCACAACAGCGGTAAGGGTTTGTTCTTCGATGTTTCCAACGAAACAGGGGTGGGATCTGTTACGCGCCCATTTCTCGGGTGGGGTGCATTCTTCGCGGACATGGACAATGACGGATGGCTGGATCTGTTTACGGTCAACGGCCACGTGTATCCGGAAGCCGAACGGGCACGGGAAGCCATGGAGAAATACGAGCAGCGCCCATTATTGTTCCGGCAATCAGCACCGGGCATATTTACGGAGATCGGTTTGCGATCCGGTCTTGCGGACGTGCCGGTCCACTCATCGCGCGGCGCCGCCTACGCTGATTTCAATAACGACGGGAACATCGATATCGCGTATACGAATCTAGGAGCCCCGCCGACGCTTCTTGAAAATGTCACCGTCTCAGACCACCATTGGGTCACGATCAGGACCGTCGGACACCGGAGCAATCGTGACGGAATCGGCGCCCGCCTCAAACTGAGGGCAGGTGACCTGGTCCAATACGCTGCGGTGCGGTCGGGCGAAAGCTACTTATCAGGCAACGATCCCCGCGTACATTTCGGGCTAGGTCAGAGAAGCAAGATCGACGAACTGGAGGTCCGGTGGCCGAGCGGCCTGGTCGAGAAGCTAGATACCGTACCGCTCGACCGGATCCTGATCGTCGAAGAGGGGAAGGGAATCACGCAGGTGCTCGAGCCGCGGGCTCACGCCGGCAAGTAAACCAGTCAACTGGGGTAAGGGGCGCCGGAGCGTACGACGCGGATTCGATGGTCGGTGAACCTGAAATGTCCGTGAGGAAAATCAATTTTGGGCATGTGACAGCTAACGCAGCGGTGCTGAGCCACCGGACACGTTTTGACTGATGCCGGCGCAATCCCCGCCTGATGGCAAGCGCCGCACTTAACGTCGTAATAGTCATCTCCTTTTACCATGTTCTGGTGCGGATCATGGCACGCGACGCAACCGATACGCTTATCGTTGATCGAGGAGTTATAACACCTGCTGGTTGCCAATCGGTACGGCTGAAATCGGATGTTGTTGATGTCGTGAGGGCCGTTGGCGGAGACTTCCTGCCAGGTGCGGTGGCAAGCGCCGCAGAAATTTAACTGCTCTTCAACGCTGAGCAGGGAAAGCTTTTCGGGCAGGAGCTGGGGACTCGTCCCCTCCGTTAGAGCGCGGGCGTGTTGCGCAGCATTTTTGTGACATTGCTCGCAGCGGACGCCGGCGGTGATGACATCTGAGGAAGTGGTCGTATGGCATGCAAAGCAGCGCGCGACCTCGGATTTCGGGATGGGCCTGCCGGCGGCTTCTTCCAGTGACGAGGGGGTTGAGTTCCGGTGGCCGATGGTGACGTCGAGGCCGTTCAAGGTGCTGTAAAAGCTGACCTGGCTCTCGTACAGAGCGCCGCGATATTCGTAAATGTAGGTTTGGCCCATGGAGCCAAATCCAAACGCCCAAACGATGGGTGCGGATAACGTCCTGGCGCCATGGGTTACGGAATACGCGATTCTTTGAGATTCCCTGTGGATCACGTATGAGTAGGGGCCGCGGGACAGGTGCAACAGCGGATGATTGGTCAGAATCCCGGCGTCAGTGGCACGAGCCGCTGCGTGCGCCATGGGCGTGGCGGGTTGAGCGCGGCTCTCGGCCGGGTGGCATTTCTCGCAGGCATAGGCAGGGTTTTGGGTGGCAGGATAAGCCAGCGCGATGGCGGCTGAAAGGGCCGGTAAGGTCACGGTCAGAACAATAACAATCACTTATGTCAAGGCCAGTATAACGATTCAGCTTCTGGGGTGTTGTTTCGCCCAAGCCGTTCGGTTTTTGTCCATTACATTGGATGAAATTTCTCGGGAGGGCGTACAACTTAGTATGTTCTTTGTATGTTGGGCGCAGAACAGGTGGATCAATTTCAGCGAGAGGGATTTTGTTCCGAACCCGGCTTCCTGAGCGGCGAGGAAATCGCAGCGTTGCTCACTGGCATGGATTGGATCTGTGCGGGAGCCACAGTCGCCAGTCATAACGGGGCGCGAATGGAAATGGAGCCAGATCAGGGGCCCGAGGGCAATCGTGTGCGGCGGATTTACGAACCGTGCACATACTATCCGGAGTTTCGGCAATTGTCCGAGAGTCCCAAGCTGCTCGATAGCCTGGCGCGGTTGTTGGGCGAGAACCTGCTGTTCCATTACAGCAAAATCAATATGAAACCGCCGGCAATTGGCTCGGTGGTGGAATGGCACCAGGACCTGGCGTACTATCCGCTGAGCAATACAGATTCGCTGGCAGTGTTGTTTTATCTCGATAGCGCCAACCAGACAAACGGATGCTTGCAGGTAATCCCGGAAGTGCATCGCAAGGGAATTCTGAACCACAGCTCCGGCGGCATTTTTTGCGGCCAGATCACGGAGCCGGTAGATGCCTCGAAGGCCGTGGCGATTGAGGGACCGGCTGGGACGGCTATTTTTCTGCATGGGATGACGCCGCACGCATCGGCACCCAACACATCGCCGTACGCGCGGAGGACTCTCATTCTCGGGTATCGGGCGGCTGATGCATATCCGATCTATGTCGGTGAGACCACACTGCATGCGGAAAGCCATGTAAGGCTGGTGCGAGGCGAGAAGGTGTGGCACGCGCGGTTTGGGACGCTCGCCATGCCCATTCCGAGATACGAGGGCGTACCGAAATCGCTCTACGATTTGCAGCAACGATTCCGGGAGCAGCGGACCTAGACCCGCTCACTGGCGTGCACCTGGCCGTTGTCGGAAGCGAAGCGCGTCATTACGACGAGCAACAACAGGAGGGCAGCGGTGATCGATGCAAAGCACTGCCACTTCATCAGCACCACCATTCCAAGTGAGGCCTTCCAATATCCGGCGGCGAGGATGGCGGCTCCACCGGCAAGGCCGCCGGTGAGGTTCAGAATCCCGGTTCCGAGGCCATAATTTTGTTTCGAAATTACGTCATAGGCGGCGGCAAAGGTGTTGGCAATGAAAACTCCAGCGAAGAATCCGAACGCGGCCGCGCATAATTCTGCGAGGGCCAGCGATCCAGCCGACAGACTCAAAAAGGCAAAGGGAGCGCAGCCGGCCAGGCCAGCGACCGCGATGAGAAAGCGGCCGGAGCGAATTTGCATCACCAGCCAATCGGCGAGCACGCCTCCCGCAAGAATACCAGCCATGCAACTGATCTGGAGGTAGGCGGTAGCGGCAAGGCCGCTCTGGGCCAGGGACAGATGATAGTGCTCGTAAATGAAATTCGGGAACCACGCGTACAGCATCCAGAGCATGGTGCAGAACGCGAAGAAGCACAGAGCAAGCGTCCAGTAACAGGCGGATTTGAAGATATCAGCCGGCGTGGCGGCCAGGCGCGAGTTCGGGGTTCTCAAATGGGGCATGCGGCGGAACACTCTCCAGAGGACGAGGCCGTAACCGGCGCCGATAACCGCGAGCGCGGTGAAGCCGGGCCGCCAGCCGATGTGATCCGCAGCCCAACCGCCATACCAACCGCCTGCAATGATCCCGGCGAATTGCGCCGAACCGTGAACGGCTAGAGCCCTCGAGCGTGTGGCTCCCGGGTGAAGGATAGCGATGGTAGTTAGAGCAGCGGGGACGTAGAGGGACTCGGTAACGCCCATAACCGCGCGCCAAAACAACAAGACGGACGCAGAGTAGCTCAGTGCCGTGCCGAGAGTGGCCAGGCTCCACAAGACCAGGCTGAAGATGACAAGGCGGTCGCGTCGCGCGACATCGGCCAGCCGCCCGGTTATGAGCATGCACAGGGAGTACACCCAGATGAACAAAGTGCCGACGAGTCCGAGCTGCGTGTTTGAGAAGCCCAACTCGGTGCGAAGCACCGGAAAGATCGAGAACACGACCTGACGATCCAGGTAGTTCAGCAGGTAGGCGAACCAGAGTACCGCCACACCGGCCCACGCAAGACGCGGTGAGAGACCGCCGTAGTCCGGTGCCTTTCGCAGCGGGATGGCCGGTGCCGCCATGGGTTAGGGCTTGGCGTCCCGGGCGATGACGAAGAGCGTGACGCCCTTTGCGATATGCGCCGGGAAGTGCATCATGAGCAAGGCGCCGCGACGATGGGCGCGGATTTCGAGCGGATCTGAAGAATGGTCGGAGAAATCGTGAAGTCTGCCTATGAGTTCGTCTTTTTCGACATCAGCTCCTAACTCGACGAGGGGCTCCCAAATGCCGGTCCGGGGCGAAGGAATGTAGTCCTCAAGGTTAGATGCGTCCACCAGTCGTGGAGGCGAAGGGCGGTGGGGATCGATCCTAATGATCTCGCCGGGCAACATGCCATAGTGCCGAAGCACATTCTTCACGCCTTCATAGGCGTGCCGCACACCGTTGAGGTTGACAGATTCGCCATATCCGAACTCGCCGCCGATGGCGATCTTGCCCTCCTTCTCGGCCTCTTCGGGGAGCAGGCCGGATGACATGTCGCTAGAGTAAACCAGCATGAAGGGCGTATCGAACAGCGCCGCGACCTGGTTGATCTCGGCGCGCTGCACGGGATCAGGAATGGGGTGGAACGAGGTGCAGAGAGCAAACCCACCTTCGTTGCCACCGGCATGAATGTCGATCACGACGCGCACCTGAGGGAAAATCCGGGTCTTGACGAAGTTGGCGATGCGATAGGAGATGGAGCCGCGGGGATTGCCGGGAAAAGCTCGGTTCATGTTGACACCATCGAGCGGAGAGATGCGCGTGTTGGCGGTGCAGGCGCTCTCACTTAACTGCGGCACCAGAATCACGCGGCCGCTGATCTCAGCCGGGTCGAGATCATGGCACAGGCGTTTGACGGTTACCTGGCCTTCCCATTCATTTCCGTGAGTGCCCCCGAAGACGGCGACTCCGGGTACGGAATCTGTCGACTTTTTCAAGCCGTTAATTACCGTGAGCGGGACGAGCGAGTATCCCCAACTCGAATCATGATGAAACGCGACGTGGTAGTGATGCTTTCCAGGTTTCTCGAAATCTATTTTGGATGGGCTGTAAATAACTTCGGGTTGCGACATGGACGGTTAGTATACTATGCGGTTTGAGCCGGACGCCTATGAAAATCACGAATGTTGAAATGTTGGTACTGAAATCTCCAGGGCTTTATAACAATCCCGAAGGCTCCGAAGAACCTCTCGGTCCCACTTATATGGGGATTATAAGAGTGTCGACGGACGCCGGAATCACGGGCTACTCTGATGTCGAAACAGTGGCTTCGGTGGCCAAGGCGGCGGTGGATGCTCCACGCTGGAGCCAGCCGGGCATGGAGTGCTTCGACGGTCTGGCGTCGCTGGTGATTGGAGAAAATCCCCTGGAGGTCGAGCGGCTCTGGTACAAGATGTACCGCGGCAGCATTTATTACGGGCGGCGCGGTGTGGCCATTCAGGCTATCTCGGCAATCGACATCGCGCTTTGGGACATCATGGGCAAGTTCTATCAGCAGCCTGTCCACGTTCTGCTAGGTGGGAAGTGGCGGGACAAAGTTCGCGCGTACGCCAGCACGTTGTTCCGTCCCACGCCTTCAGCAATGAGTGAGGCCACAAAAAAGTATCTGGGCGAGGGATTCACGGCCATTAAGTTCGGCTGGGGGGTGTTCGGCAAAGATCCCGGCCTCGATGTGCGGCTGGTCGAAGCGGCGCGCAAAGAAATGGGGGATGGCCGTGATCTGCTGGTTGATACCGGCTGGTTCATTGAACGCACACCGAAACAGGCGATCCAGGTGATTCATTCAATTGAGCCATTTCATCCGTTTTTTGTCGAGGAGATTCTGCATCCCGAAGACTATGACGGATATGCGCAGGTCGCGAGCAGTGTGGATACGCTGGTCGCGTGCGGAGAACAGGAGGCGACAGAGTGGGGTTTCCAGCAGTTGATTGAAAGGGGCAAGGTGGATGTCCTGCAACCTGACCTTACCAGGTGCGGGGGATTCACCGTGGCGAGGAAGATTGTGCACATGGCCGAACGCGCGAACATTCTGGTGATTCCACACTCCTGGTCCTCGGATTTGCTGACTGCGGCTTCGCTGCACCTCAACGCGTTCCAGCGCAGGGCAGTGTTCGTGGAGTTCAATACTTCACAAGGGCCGTTAAGCCGGGCGATGGTCCAGCATCCGTTGAAGCTGGTGGATGGTTATGTCTCGGTTCCGACCGAACCGGGCCTGGGTGTCGAAGTAAACGAGCAGACGCTCGAGAAGTACCGCATCGCGTGAGTCAGGCTTCGATCCCAAGAATCTCCAACGTGTTCCGCTGGAACATCTGCTCCATCTTCGTCATATCCAGCCGGGGAAGTGACGTGCCTTCGAGCATGCAGTTCAACTTCCGCATCTCATCTATGCTGGCATCAACGGTAGTAAACGGATAGTCACTGCCGAACAGGACCTTGTCCCATACACCATACTCCTGGACAAGCATGAGCGAATGGTAGAGCTGAAAGGGCCGGTAGTGCAGAGCCGAACAATCGGAATAAACATTGGGATGCTTGCGAATGACTACGACGCATTCCCCCTCGTATGGGTGCGAAAGGTGCGCCATGATGATCTTCACGCTCGGGAAGCGGATGGCCACGTCATCGAGATGACGGGGGATGGTGCAGTCGAGCGGCGCCTGCGCGACGAAAGTCGTCCCGGTGTGCAGAAGAACGGGTAGATTGTGGCGTGTAGCGTACTCCCACAAATAATCGATCTTCCGGTCATTTGGATAAAAACCGGCGTACATGGACAGCAGCTTAATCCCTTTCAGCTTGAGATCCTGATGGCCCTGATGAAGCTCATCCTGCCAACCTGGCTGAGTTGGATCGACGGAAAGAAAGCCGATGACCTTGTCAGCGTGGTCCCGGGCGTATGCGGCGACTTCCTGGTCAGGCACCCAGAGGCCCGCGAGTTTCGCCTTACCGCCAAAGACGACGGTTTTGTCGCAGGTACCGGCCCGCCTGTGGT
>JASHOO010000180.1 GCA_030041035.1 Bryobacteraceae bacterium
TCCAGACGCTGGTTGATGCCGGAATCCGCGACATCTTGATTGTCACAGGCGGCAAGAATGCAGGCGATTTCCTGCGGCTGCTGGCCAACGGAAAGCACTTCGGTCTCAAGCATCTCAACTACACCTACCAGGAAGGCGAGGGCGGTATCGCCGATGCTCTGGCTCTGGCTGAGCATTTCGCTGACGGCGAAAAGATCTGCGTGATTCTGGGCGACAACATCATCCAAAGCAGCATTCGGAGCGCCGCCGAGCAGTTCCAGCAACAGGCGCGAGGTGCCCGTATCCTGCTGAAGAAGGTTTCGGACGCGGAGCGATTCGGCGTGGCCGAGATCGACGGCAACCGGATTGTCCGTATCGAAGAGAAGCCCAAGCTCCCGAAGTCGGACTATGCGGTCACCGGTATCTACATGTATGACGGCAGCGCGTTCGATAAGATCCGCGCGCTTGTGCCCTCGCGGCGCGGGGAACTGGAAATCACCGACGTCAATAACGCTTACATCGAGGAGGGCTCGATGACCTTTTCCTTCCTTGAGGGGTGGTGGACCGACGCTGGCACCTTCGAATCTTTGCTGCGTGCCGGTAATCTGGTGGCGCAAAGCCGCCAGCAAAACGAAGCCACTTCCCGGCTGCTGGAAAAAATCAACGCATAGATGTCACTCTGCCGCGCCGGCCACTGGCGGCAGAATCTGAGCGAGGAAGCGGTGCGGCAATTTGCCCTCTGACATGGCACCGGGGCGCGCGCTCTTCTTGGTTCCCGAAGTGCCCTACCCCACCCACGGCGGCGGCGCGCTGCGATCGGCATCGCTTCTCGAATACCTGGCGCAACGCTATGAAGTCGACGTCATTGTCTTCCACGAGCCTTGGGCGCCTGACCCAAAGCCGCTGTTTCCCGGGGCCGTCCGGGGAGCGATTCTGGTGCTAGAGCTGCCGCGGCACCGCAACGATCCGTTCTCCCGCTCCGCGCGCAATGCAGAGCGCATGGCACGCGGCGTGCCGCCGCTTCTGGATCGTTTCAGTGGATTCGCCGCGCCGATTTCCGAGTTCCTGCGGGGCCGCCGCTACGACCTCGCCGTTATCGAGCACTTCTGGTGCGCTCCTTACGTGGAGCAAATCGCGCCGGTCACCCGGAAAACCGTGCTCGATCTGCACAATATCGAATCGGTTCTTCACGCGCGATGTGCAGCGAGCGAAGGTGCCGCCGGGGCGCTCGCGCATCACATCTTCTCCCATGCCGCTCACACTCTGGAAGCGGAATGGCTGCCACGGTATAATCAAGTCTTAACCGCGTCCGCCGAAGATGAGAGAATCGCCAGGTCCGTTGCGCCTGGCGCAAACGTCGGCGTCTATCCGAATGCGATTCCTTTTGTGCCCCGGCCTCACGCCGCCGAGCTTGAGGTAGTGGCCTTCTCCGGCAATCTGGAATACCATCCGAACGTCGCGGCCGTGCGCTATTTTCGAGAAGAGATCTGGCCAGGTTTACGAGAGCGCTGGCCGTCGTTGGTGTGGCGTTTGATCGGCAAGAATCCCTGGGCTGTGCGGCACTATACAAAAAAGGATGCTCGCATTCAGCTTTCGGGACCTGTCGCCAATGCCGTGGAAGAGTTGGCGGCGGCAAAAGTGGTGGTGGTGCCGCTTCTGGCCGGCAGCGGCACGCGGTTTAAGCTGCTGGAAGCCTGGGCCGCAGGGCGGGCTGTGGTTTCAACTACTATCGGAGCCGAGGGTTTGCCGGCCCGGCACGGAGAGAGTGTGCTCTTGGCCGATGACCCCGGAACGTTTGGGAATGCCGTGTCGCTCTTGTTGGAGAATGCTGATCTGCGGGCTCGATTAGGCGTAACGGGACGCACGCTATTTGAGTCAGAGTTTACATGGGATAAAGTCTGGCAGAACCTGGATCTATGAGAAACTGGCAGGTGCCAAGTTCCAAGCTGTCTCGCCATATTGGATTGAAATAAATGCGTTTCGCCGTTGACGCCCACGCAATCGGCCGTCACCTCACCGGCAACGAGGTTTATGTGCGAAGCCTGCTGCAGGGCTTTGCGCGGCTGGATCATGAGTCGGAATTCGTCACCTATCTTTCCCGGGACGATGCTCAGGCATGGGTGCCGGCGCGCCTTGCGGTGCGTCGGATAGCGGCCAACCCGTTCGTGCGCCTGGGATGCGACTTTGGGCTCCGGCTGCGCTGGGACCGCCCGGACCTGCTGCATGTGCAATACACGGCTCCGCTGGCCTGCCCGGTGCCGGTTGTGGTCAGCGTGCACGACGTCAGTTTCCTCGAACATCCGCGATACTTTCCGCTTCACCGGGCCGTGCAGTTACGGATGACGGTTCGCCGCACCATTCGGACCGCAGCGCGCATTCTGACGGTCAGCGAGTTCTCGCGGGACGCCATCGCCCGCGCCTACCAGCTCGACCCGGAGCGCATCGCGGTCGTGCACAACGCCGCTGCGGACTGCTTTTATCAGATCCGCCGGGAGAAAGCGTCGGCCCAGGTTCTGGAGCGCTTCGACCTTGCGGCCCCGTTTGTTTTGACGGTGGGCGACCTGCAGCCGCGCAAGAACCACGTGGGACTCATTGAGGCGTTTGCGCGCATGGTTCGCGCCTTCCCGCAACTGACCCATCAGCTCGTGCTGGCCGGAAAAGAGACCTGGTTCAGCGGGCGCGTGCACGATGCCGCCAGAAGATCGGGCGTGGCCGATCGCATCCGTTTTCTCGGCTTCGTCTCCGACGACGATCTGCTCCAGCTCTACAACGCCTGCGACGTGTTCTCGTTTCCTTCCTTCTATGAAGGTTTCGGCCTGCCGGTGCTGGAAGCTATGGCCTGCGGCGCGGCGGTGTGCTGCTCGAACACTTCCGCCATGCCGGAGGTGGCCGATGGCGCCGCGCTGCTGTTCAATCCGGGCAACACCGATGAACTCGCGCGCGCCATGCTGGACCTGATTCTGCTGCCAGAACTGAGGTCGCGCATGGGACGCCTGGGCGTGCAGCGCGCGGCGCAGTTCAGCTGGCAGGAGGCCGCGAAGAGGACGCTGGAAATTTACTACGCCGTTGCCGGTGAGCCGCAGCCCGCCCGGCGCGCCCCGGTTGCCGCTTCGATTTCCGCGCAGTGATCCCCCGGTCGGAGGCGCCGCGATAAGCTGAATCCATGCGCGTGGCGTTCTTTTCGCCGCTTCCGCCTTCACCGAGCGGCATCGCGGATTATTCCGAGGCCTTGCTCGACCCGCTCGCGCGGCTCGCCGAAGTGGAAGTGTTCTCTCAACCCGGTCACCAGTTTCGCCCCCAGGACTTTGACCTTGCGCTCTACCAGACCGGCAACAATCCATGCCACGCCTTTGTCTACGAAACAGCCTTACATCATCCCGGCGTGGTGGTGATGCACGAATCCAACCTGCACCACCTGATCGCGGACCTGACCATTCGCCGCGGAGATTGGGACGCCTACCGGCGCGAAGCCGAATATAACGGCGGAGCCGCGGCGCTGGCTTACGCGCGGCGCGTACAGGCGGGTGACGCGGGGCCCGATTATGAAGGCCTCCCCATGACCCGCCGCCTGCTGGAGTCGGCGCGGGCGGCAATCGTCCACAGCAACTTCATGCGCCGCGAGTTACAGGGTCAGGGATTCAGCCGCCCCATTGCGCACATCCCGCACGGCGCCTGGATTCCCGTCGTGGACCGTATGGCGTTTCGCGAGCGTCTCGGCATCGCCGAAGACACGCCGCTCATCGGCATCTTTGGCCATCTTAAACCGTACAAGCGCATTGCCGAATCCCTGCGTGCCTTCCGCCGCCTGGTGCCGGTCGAACCACGCGCCAGGATGATTCTCGCCGGACAGCGGCACCCTGATTATTCGGTGGACTCCTTGGTGCACACCCTCGGGCTCTCAGATCAGGTGCGCATATTGGGCTTCACGCCTGTCGAAGACTTCGCGGGCTACATCGCGGCCAGCGATATTGTGCTGAACCTGCGCTATCCCACGGTGGGCGAAACCTCAGGCAGCCTGCTGCGCGCACTGGGCCTTGGCCGCGCCGTGGTGGTATCCGACGTCGGGGCCTTTGCCGAACTGCCGGATGACGTGTGCCTGAAGGTGCCCGTGGGATCCAGAGAGGAGGACCTGATCTTCGAATTTCTCAATCTGCTGGTATCGCGGCCCGACCTGGCCCAATCCATGGGCGGCCGCGCCCGCGAATATGTGGAGCGCACCTGCAAATGGGAGCGGGTGGCGCAGCTCTACGCATCATTTCTGTGCGCGGTAAAAGAGGGCCGCGAATGGCGCGAACCGGATGTAACGCCCGCACCGCCGCCCGAATCCGAGCGCGTCGCGCCGGAATATATCGCCGGTTGGGTGGCCGAGCCCTCGGCGCGCGAATATCTCGCCATGCACTCCACGCGGCTCGCGCGCACCCTGGAAATCACGCCGCCGGGCGGCCCCTGTGACTGCATCCTGGAGATGGGCTCTTACCTGCAAATCACGGCCGCGCTGCATACCAGGTTGGGTTACGGCACCGTGCGCGGCTGTTACTACGGTCCGGTGGGGCGCGTGGACCGGCGCACTGTTGTCTCCGAAGAGGGGGAACAATTCGAGTGCGAGATCGATCACTTCAACGCTGAAAAAGATCCCTTCCCTTATGCCGACGGCTGCTTCGCCACGGTGCTGTGCTGCGAACTGATCGAGCATTTGTTCTACGATCCCATGCACCTCATGTCGGAAGTGAACCGTGTGCTCAGGCCTGGCGGCCACCTGGTGCTCACCACGCCTAATCTCGCTTCACTGCGCGCGCTTTCCGCGATTTTGCAGGGTTACCATCCCGGATTCTTTCACGCTTACATTCGCCCGGCTCAAGATGGCGAAACCGATGCGCGGCACAACCGCGAGTACACGCCGCTCGAAATCCACCAACTGCTTGAAAACTCCGGGTTCGAGATCGTGCGCCTGGAGACCGGTTCGTTCCGCGACGCGGCTACACCCGAATTCGCCTGGGTGCGCCATCTGCTGGAGCGTTACAAGCTCGACGCCAGCCTGCGCGGTGACGGCATCTATGCGGTAGGACGCAAGACCGGCGCGGTGCGCGAGCGCTATCCTTCCTGGTTGTACGCGTGACGGCTCGAGTCGAAAATTCGGAGGTGCGGGCCAATGGCGGCCGGTCGCTGACCGCGACCTTCGAAATGCGCAATCTGTCGGCGAGCCCGTGGCGAGCCGCGGAAGGCTTCGCCGCCGGGTACCAGATCTTCGATCCTGCGACCGGCATGCTGCTGGTGGATGGCCCGCGACAGGCGCCGGAAAGCGACGTGGCGCCGGGAGAGCGGCGCGCCTTTCAGATCCGGCTGGAACTCCCGCCCGAGCCCGGCCGGTACCGCATTTTCGTTTCCGCCATGCAGGAGAACAGCCACTGGTTTTACGAGCGCGGCTCGGAATTTCTCCTGGTAGACGCCGTGGTTGATGCGGGCCGCGCGGCCATCGAGCGATTTCGCGTGGCTACTATCGGCTCGCTGCGCCGCGAGAATCTGCTGCGGTCGGCGCGGCGTGCCATCACGCTGCCGTTCGAAAGCATTGTGCGCAACCGCAGCCTCATCCGCACCATGGTGCGGCGCGACGTGCTGGGGCGCTACCGAGGATCGTTCGGCGGTGTGTTCTGGACGGTGCTGAATCCGCTGATCCTGATGCTGACGTACTTCTTCGTTTTCGGAGTCGTTTTGCGCACGCGGTTTCCCCACGATCCCAGCCGCTCGGGCTTTGCGCTCTACTTCCTCGCCGGTATGCTGCCGTGGCTGGCTGTGAGCGAGGCCGCCGGGCGCGCGCCTACGGTTCTTCTGGAGCACCGCAATTTCGTCAAGAAGCTGGTGTTTCCCGTGGAGACGCTGCCCGTGAATCTGGTGGCCGCGGGATTGGTCAGCGAGATCTTCGGCGTCGCACTGTTTTTGCTGGCCTCTTATCTCGCGCGCGGCTACGTGCCTCTATCGATTGTATGGCTGCCGGTGCTCCTGGTTCCGCAGATTTTGCTGACAGCCGGGATTTGCTGGTTCCTGGCGGCACTTGGCGTTTTCGCCCGCGATCTGGCGCAGATCAACGGATTCCTGCTGACGCTCTGGTTTTTCCTGACGCCCATCTGCTACCCGGAAACTTCCTTGCCTGGCCCGGCGCTCGGTGTGCTCTCGAAAAATCCCATGTTCGTGCTGGTCCGCGGTTATCGCGCGCTGCTCGAAGGCCGCGCTCCGGCGCTCGGGCCGTATTGGAAGCTGTGCGTGGTGGCATTCGCGGTTTTCATCTTGGGTCACGCCTGGTTTCACAAACTGCGGAAATCATTCGCGGATATCATATAGGCGATGCTGCAATACATCGCTCTCGCGGAACTCATGCTTTGCTGGGTCCTGTGGATTCTGGGATTCATCAAACCGCGCCAGCAGGCCGCGGGGCAAAAGAAGGTCGTGGAGGCCTCCGCTTCGAAGTGGGGCATCGGTTTGCAAACCATCGGGTTCGCCTTCACCTGGGCATACATTCGCCCGTTGGGATTTGAAAAGTCGGCGGCATCTTTGGTTGCCTCAATGATTCTGGCGCCGGCATCCACCGCCACGGGCTGGGCCGCCGCGCGGCGCCTCGGCAAACATTGGCGCTTCGAGGCCGCGCTCAGCGAGCATCATGAGCTGGTGCAGTCCGGCCCGTACCGCTGGGTCCGGCACCCCATTTACGCTTCCATGCTCGGGATGCTGCTGGCCACCGGCTTCGCCTGGACCTGGTGGCCCATGCAGATTGCGGGACTGGTCTTCTGCCTCATTGGAACCGAGATCCGCGTTCGTGCTGAGGATCGCCTGCTGAGCGAGCGGTTCCAAAAAGAATTCGCAATCTATCGCGCGCGCGTGCCGGCCTACATTCCGTTTCTTCGCTGATTCCGTGGCGAAGGCTCCACGTGCACCAGCACGTCAGCCACCCAATCCACATCACGGCGGATGCGTTGCCGCACGCGTTCGGC
>JASHOO010000181.1 GCA_030041035.1 Bryobacteraceae bacterium
GAGCCCCAGGTTTTTCAGACTGCGCTCGGTGGACGCGATGATGTAGTCGTAAGGGAAGACGTCGGAGATGGGAATGCCCGGGCGCGCGGGCCAGAGCTCATTTTTTGGCGGCACCTTTGAGGCGACATAGATCTTGTGGCCGGTCGTGCACACCACTTCGCCGACAAGCTGCTCGCTGTGGCCGTCGCCGTATGCCAGGGCGGTGTCGATGAAATTCAGACCGAGCTCAATGGCGTGGCGCAAGGCCAGCAGAGACTCCCGGTCATCGCCGCCCAGCCACTGCATTCCACCGATGCCCCAGGCGCCATAACCCATCTCACTGACGTGAAAACCGGTCCTGCCCAGCTTGCGGTAGTGCATGGCAAACTATTATAGAGCCATGAGCCTGGGGAAATCGCTGCGGTTGCGGAGGATTTTTGCCAACGGGCGCACGCTCATCGTGCCGCTCGATCACCGCGCCGAAGACCTCGTGCCGATGGTGCGGAGCGTGGCGCGATCGGGAGTCGACGGAGTCGCACTATCGCCGGGCGTGCTGGAGCGGGTGATTGAAGATCTGGCAGGCCTGGCGGTCATCCTGCGGCTGAATGGATCAAAACGCACACCGCAACTGGTGAGCGTGCAGGGCGCGCTGGAGCTCGGCGCCGAGGCGGTACTGCTTCGGGTGGATGCGCACGATGCACGCGACCTGGAGCGGCTGGGGCGTGTCACCGAAGATGCGCGGCGGCTGGGCATGCCGGTGATCGGCGAGATTCTGGGTGAAGACCTGCCGGCAGTGGTCACGATTGCGGCGGAGTATGGAGCCGATGTCATCCTGACGCACTTCTCGGGGAGCCTGGCGGAGTTCCATCAGACAGCGCGGACAGCCGGGCGGCCGGTACTGGCGTCGGTCGGCCCGCAGGGGCCGGTTACCGAGTTGCTGCGCTTCGTGAACGACTGCCTGGAAGCGGGCGCGCAGGGCGTTGTCGTTGAGCCCCAACGGGAAGCAGTGATCGCGGGAATCAACGCCCTGGTGCACCAGGGCGTTTCGGTGGCGGAAGCCTTGGCCATCGCGGAGCCGGATCGCCTGGGCGTGGCGAAATAGTCGGAACGCATGGCGCGATAAACTGGTTCAAGAAGGTATGTGGAGAGTTCTAGCCGCGCTCTTCCTGTTTACCGTTGGCGCATTCGCCAATGTGCGGCTTTACCTGAAAGACGGCACATATCAGATTGTGTCCGAATACCAGGTGCAGCAGGATCGTGTTCACTATTACAGTGTGGAGCGCAGCCAGTGGGAAGACATTCCGCTCGATCTGATCGATTTGAAGCGCACCGAAGCGGAAATTGCCGCACATAAGACAGCGGTGGAGGAAGAGAACAAAGCCGTCGCCGCCGAGGAAACGTTTGAGCGCGAACAGCGGCACGAGGTCCAGCGGATTCCGCAAGACCCCGGCGTGTACCAGTTGATCGACGGCAAGGAGCTGCGCATTCTGCAACTGGCGGAATCGAAGGTGCGGACCGACAAGCGCCGCTCGGTACTGAAGGTGCTTTCGCCCGTTCCCATGGTCTCGGGCAAAGCCACGCTCGAAGTCGACAATCCCCACGCCAGTTATTTTGTCGAAACCAACACGCCGGAATTTTACATCCAGCTTGCCACCGACGAGCAGTTCGGCATCATCCGTCTGACGCCCAAAGATAATTACCGGATCGCGGAGAAAATCACGGTGATGCCTGTGACCAAAGAAATGGTCGAGGAGCCGCAGGAAGTGGAGATCTTCCGCACCCAGGCCGACGCGAATGGTTTGTACAAGATCTGGCCGCAAAAGCCGCTGGAGCCGGGTGAGTACGCCGTAGTCGAAAGCACGCCGGGAAAATTGAACATGCAGATCTGGGATTTCGCCTGGGTGCCGGGAGCGAAATATGTGCCGGTTCCCACCAAGGATAAAGCCGCCGAGAAATCCCAAAAATAGCTCGTATTGAACGCTTTCTTCAAGCGGCCCGCCGCCTGCAGGCAAATTCCAGTTGACTTGACGAGGCTGGGAATGTCGTATTTTTTACAGTATTGGCAGGGCTGGCTCTGGCCGCTGATCGTGCTCGCCGCTTCGGTGGTGGCGGCGCTCATCATCCACAAATTTCTATTTATGGCCGGCCGGCGCCTGTCGACCCGTACCGGAAATGTGATCAACAGTTCTCTGGTGCGGCATGGTGAAGGACCTACGCGTTGGATATTCCCGCTACTGGCGATCATGTTGGCTCTGCCCGCACTGCCCGTGCGGTCGGAATGGATTGACGCGCTTCGCCGCGTGGTGGCGCTGGGCGTCATCGCGGCCATCGCGTGGACGGTGGTTCTGCTGGTTAACGTCTTGGGCGATATGCTGTACGCCCGGCACCGCGTCGATATCAGCGACAATTTGACGGCGCGCCGCATCCGCACGCAGATTTCGGTTCTACAGCGGATCTTTACCATCGTGGTGATTGTGATCGCCATCGGGTTCATGCTGATGACGTTCCCGCCCATTCGGCAGCTCGGCACCAGCCTTTTGGCGTCGGCGGGGCTGGCGGGCCTGGTGGTTGGAGTCGCCATGCGTCCCACCCTGACGAACTTGCTTGCGGGCTTGCAGATCGCCCTCACCGAACCCATTCGTATCGACGACGTGGTCATTATCGACGGAGAGTGGGGGTGGATCGAAGAGATTCTCACGACCTATGTTGTGGTTCGTACCTGGGACCTGCGGCGGCTCATTGTTCCCCTGTCCTATTTTTTGGAACACATCTTTCAGAATTGGACGCGGCGCACGTCGGATCTGCTGGCCTACGTTTACATTTACTGCGATTACTCGGTGCCGGTCGACGAGCTGCGGAAGGAATTTCGCAGGCTGGTGGAGTCCAGCCCCCTTTGGGACCGCAGAGTATGCAACCTGCAGGTCAGCGACGCTTCCGAACACACACTGCAGATTCGGGCGCTTTCGAGCGCGACGGATTCTTCAAAGGCCTGGGATCTGCGCTGCCTAATTCGCGAAAACCTGATTCGCTTTCTGCAACAGAACTACCCCGAAAGCCTGCCCAAGACGCGGGGCGAAATCAAGGGCGCGTGGGAGCAAGTGGCAGCCGGGCGCGCCGGTGCATTCGCCCATGCCAACGAATCACAGTCCGGCGGCGGCTAGTTCAGGAAGTACGTCCGGTACAGCGTGTCGCGCTGTTTGGGAATGAAGCCGGCGTCGCGGATCAGGCGGCGCAACTCTTCTTCCGATGCCCGGTGATGCGCACCGGCGGCCGAAACGACATTCTCTTCGATCATGATGCTGCCCACATCGTTGCCGCCGAAACGCAGGCCGAGCTGGCATGTTTTCAAGCCCGGCGTGACCCACGACGATTGAATGTTTTCGATGTTGTCGAGGTAGATGCGCGAGAGCGCCAGCATTTGCAGATATTCGACGGCTGTGGCTTCCTCCTTGATGAAGCGGCCGAGCGAGGTGTTTTCGCGTTGAAAAGTCCAGGGGATAAAAGCGGTGAAGCCGCCGGTGTCCTCCTGGATCTGGCGCACGATCTCGAGATGATGGATGCGCTGCTCGAAGGTTTCGCCACAGCCGAACATCATGGTCGCGGTAGTTCGCATGCCGAGCGCGTGCGCCGTGCGGTGCGTGTCGATCCACTCGTCAACCGAGCATTTCAAGCGGCTGATCCGGTGGCGCACCGCGTCATCGAGGATTTCCGCTCCCCCGCCGGGAATGGAATCGAGACCGGCGTCGCGCAGCCGGGCGATAGTGTCGCGCAGAGAGATCCCGCTGACCTGGGCGATGTTGGTGATCTCGGGCGCCGAAAAACAGTGGCAGTGAATCTGGAACCGCTGCTTGATGGAGCGCAGCAGATCTTCGTACCATTCGATTTTCAGGTCGGGGTGCAGGCCGCCCTGCATCAGGATGCCGGTGCCGCCCAGATCGAGAGTCTCCTGAATTTTGTCGAAAATCGCTTCCTTGGGCAGCACGTAGCCCTCAGCATGGCCCATCGGACGGTAAAAGGCGCAGAAACTGCAGTATTCCGTGCAGAAATTGGTGTAGTTGATATTGCGGTCGATGATATAGGAAACCACGCCTTCCGGATGCAGCCTGCGGCGCACGGCGTCAGCCTCCATACCAATTCCGATGAGATCGTCGGAACGCAGCAAATCGAGCGCCTCTTCACGTGAGATCATGAGATCGAAAAACCATCTTACCGCAGGGAGTTTGCCGGCTTTTCGATGAAAATCGAGGAAACTCTGGGACCTCGGGGCGCATCGAAATGGTTACGAAGAAAAGGCGAATCTCGAAGCACTCTTTCTTTGCCCGCAGGCGCGAACGTGCGGATGGGTACGGTAGACTAGTGAGTTACTCCAGCTTGAACCACGACTGATGGGACGGACTCAATGAAGATTTGTGTATTGGGTGGTGACGGCTACTGCGGCTGGGCGACGGCGCTCTATTTGTCGAAGCGCGGGCATCAGGTAGCCATTGTCGATAATT
>JASHOO010000182.1 GCA_030041035.1 Bryobacteraceae bacterium
GGCAATGCAGACGGGAACAAAAGACGACGTTGTTAGAAAGTTCGATTCGCAACGACTACCTTGGATGTGGGAGGGAGCGAGCCCATCTCTGAAGTGGAAGGGAGCCCGGATCAGCTCTACCACGATGCGGCGGAGAAGTACAGCGCCGCACTCGAACGGCTGGCTCGCGCGTATGAGGCGGATGGGGAGAAGCGGCGCGACCTGCTCCAAGACATTCATTTTCAATTGTGGCGGAGTTTTGAGCGCTTCGACGGCCGCTGTTCGGCGCGAACCTGGGTCTACCGGGTCGCGCACAACGTAGGCGCATCCCATGTGATCCGCGAGCGTCGGACTTTTTCGAAACTGGTGAGCCTGGAAGGGCTGGAAATGCTTCCGGAGAAGCAGCGGCTGGCCGCGGATGATCGCGTTAACCTGGAGCGGCTGTATGCGTTGATTCAGAAGCTCAAGCCGCTCGATCGCCAGGTGATCGTTTCGTATCTCGAAGATATGGATGCGGCCGCGATCGGAGAAATCACGGGGCTCTCAACGGCGAACGTGGCGATGCGGGTTCATAGGATCAAGAACATCTTGGCGTGCTGGTTTCATGAGGGAGGCGGCCATGCCGATTGATGCTTCCGGGCGACATCCAAAGAAGATCTGGCAAAGCCAGGAGAGGGAGATATCGACCGTGACGCTGGAAAGAATGATCCGCCGTAGGGGACAGCAACTGCACGCGAAGACGCTGCGCGAGCGGCTGGGAAGCTTCACCGGGCCACTCGCTGTGGCTGCGTTTGCCTGGTTGGCCATCTCGATGGGCTACCATCCAGTTCAGCTCGCCGTATTCGCGATTGCGGGCGTCTGGAGTTTGGCTGGTGTCTACGTACTGAATCGAGGCGGGTGGCCGGGAAGGCTGGCCGCGGATGCGCCGTTCACTACCGGCCTTGAATTCTGCCGGAAGGAGATCGAACGGGGGCTCGACTATCATCGCCGGTTTCTGCTATGGCTATTCGCGCCTATTGTTCTTGCCATCGGCGCCCTCGTTGTACCGGCAATGGGGAACGGGTTTCAAAAGGGCGGAACGCTCGCGAACATGATTCCCTTTCTTTCCCTGCTCGTACTGTGGGTGATCGGGGTCTTCCTTGTTCGCAGAGGACGGTGGCGGGAGCTGCAGCGCGAGATCGATGAGCTGAACGATTTTGAGAAAGACAACCGGTGAGGGCTTATTGCCCCTTCGGGCGGTCGGCGGTCAGCGCCGGGTCTCCGTGCTCGACGTAGTTTTTGAGGCGCGTGAACTGCTCGGTGAGGACGGAATCGAACGGTGCGGCCCAGGTGTTCATGCCGGCCGGAAGATAACCGCCGACGCCGTAGGTCACGGCCAGCTTGGTGCCGCCGGCATCGGGAGTGAGCTGGATGCTCATGGCGCCGGTGGCCGCGGCCGCGTGCAGCGGGCCGAGAGCACCCGTCATGACCAGCTGTTCACCCGGTGCAGCCATCACCACTTCCATGTGGCGGGCGGTTCCCAGGTTCGGCAGCTTTTCGCAGAAGCAGCCCGGCGCGCGATTGTCGATGGTCAGAGCACGAGCGTCGCCGGAAAACGTGTGGGCGGGATTCCACCAGTCGCCGACGTTGTACACCAGGCGGCGGTAAACGTCGTCGGGGCTGGCCTGAATGTGGATCGTGACCTTGACCGTGAATCCGGCGGGCGAAGAATCGGCGACCTCGGCTCGGAGAAAGCCCGGGGTCAGGAGCAACAGGGCAGCAAGCACAGTTCTGCTCATCATATGGCGGAGCCTCTAGCTGATTCTGGCAGATTTCAGGCGTGCGCCGCTGCCATGGAGGGCTGATAGATGCAGCGTGGATCTTCCGCCAGGTAATTGGCGGTGAAGGCGTAGGCGCGGGCACGGGATCCGCCGCAGATCTTGGCGTATTCGCAGACGCCACACTTGCCTTCGCGGTGCTCGGTGTCTCGCAGAATGCGGAACAGGCTGGAATCGCGATAAACGCTCACGATGGAATCCTGCAGCACGTTGCCCGCCGATACCGGTAGAAAGCCGCTGGGATAGATCTCGCCGGTGTGCGAGATGAAGACGAAGCCGCGGCCATCGCTCACGCCCGAGGTGCGCCACACGACGCCACGGGTGTTGATGGTTTCCTCTGTGATGCCGTGCTCGGCTTTCATGCGCTGCGCTACGTAGCGCCGGTAGTGCATGGCCTCGGTGGTCTTGATATCGAACGGAGCAATTTTCGAGATCTGGTACATGAACTCGAAGACGCGCTCGTACTCTTCAGCAGTGAGATCGTCATCGGCCAGCGCGCGGCCCGTGATGACGAGAAAGAACAGGCTCCACATGCGCGAGTGTACCTCGGCGACGCGCTCGGCAATCTGGCCCAGCTTGTTCATGTTGCGCCGGGTGACGGTGGTCTGAAACTGCGTGTCGAGGGCGATATCTCGCGCATGGCGCAGGGCGAACATGGCCCTGTCGAAAGATCCCGCAACGCCGCGGAAACTATCGTGCGTCCCGGCATCGGGGCCGTCGACGCTGATCGCCATGCGTGAAACTCCGTTTCTTTTGAACTTGTCGATGGCGCTGGCCGTCAACAGCGGAGTGGCACTGGGGCTTATATTGGTGCGCAGCCCGAGACCGGCGCTGTGGCGGATGAGATCGAAAATGTCCGGCCGCTTCAGGGGGTCGCCGCCGGTAAACACCATTAATGGGTCGCCGAAGGTGCGGATTTCATCCAGCAGCCGGTAGCCCTGGTCGGTGGTGAGTTCGGCCGGATTGCGCTCCGGCATGGCAGATGCCCGGCAGTGCACGCAAGCCAGATCGCAGGCTTGGGTGACCTCCCAGATGACTAGCAGCGGTGACTGGTTGAAGTCCATGGCAGCTCCAATTTAGTGGGACACTTTCTGCAAGCCTCTGGCCACCACCGCAAGCCGTGTAATTTCTTGCGTTTGCGGGCCAGCTAAGATCCTGTGACACCGTGAACCTGCGCACCAGCCATGCGCGAAAAACCCCAGTGGGGCAGTTCCGCCTGCGGCAGAAGATCGAAAGTGCCCGGACACCGGATCAGCGCTTTGGCTCGAGGCGGCTTGAAAATTTACGCCCGGATTATTTGCCGTCACGAACAAATTCGGATAGAATTTGCAGCAATTTAACGCATCGGAGGCAGCGCCATGTCCGCAACAAACCCAGCCCCTTCCTCGCCAAAGCGCATCGGTTTAGCGCTATCGGGCGGCGGATTCCGCGCCTCGATTTTTCACCTGGGGGTGATCCGCCGGCTCGAGGAACTCAGAATCATGCCGGACGTGAATGTGATTTCGGCGGTTTCGGGTGGGTCCATTCTGGCCGCCTTTTATGCCTGCGAGATGGAGAACCAGCTCCGGGGACTGGTGCACGACAACGACTGGCTCAATAACGACAAACGCATGGAGGCGTACAAGAACGTTGCCCAGCAATTCTTGAGCAAAGTCGACCTGAATATGCGCTCGCGGGCGCTGGTGTTCACGCCGTTTTATCATCTGCCGCTGTTTCTCTACAGCCTGGTCAGCCGTCCTTTCCGGCAGGATGCCCGCTCGGTCCTCATTCAGAAGGAATATGACGAGCACTTTTACCAGGATTGCACGCTCGATCAGCTTCCTGCGGTTCCGCCGGAGCGGGCCAGGCAGGTGCAGAAAGAAAAAGAAATCCTTACCGGGCCGAGGCTGCTGCTGAACGCGACTTCGCTGATGACGGGGGAGCGCCGGGAATTTTCACGCGATGCCAATACGCGGCTGGCGGAACTGAGGACATCGAACAAAAATGTCTTGAAGATTTCGCGAGTCGTGGGAGCATCGGCGGGGGTTCCGGGAGTGTTCCCTCCGACTTCGATTTGCGGCGACCTTCTGGTGGACGGCGGAGTCAGCGACAACCAGGGAATCGAGGGGCTGTTGGAGCCGATCCTGCGGCCCATACAAGCCCTACAGACGCCTGTACGGGGAAATAAGGACGAACGCTGCCACGACGCGGTCAAACCGCTGCCGCCGGAAGGCCCTGTAACCCAGTTCCTGCTGATCAGCGACGCCAGCCAGCAGTTGGAACTAACGCACCGCCTGTCGACGTCGGTGCGATCCGTGCTGGCGCGGGTGAACGAAATCCTGCAACATCAGGTTCGAACCAAACTCCTGCACCTGGTAGAAAACGCCTACAATGAGGACCAGATCTGCTTCGCCTTCGTGCACCTGCTGCTGAGCCTGAAAGACGCCGGAATCGATGAACGGGTGCCCGCGGAATACATCGAAGGCATCGCGCGCATTCGCACCGACCTGGATCAGTTCAGCTACGTGGAGCGTGAGGCGCTCATGTACCACGGCTACACGCTGATCGATGCCATGGTGAAGCACTGGTGCACGAAGCTCATCCAAGAAAGATTCCCGAAGGGCAATGTGCCCGCGATGCTTGCTCCTCCGCTGTTCGCCCGGCCCCACGATGAGAAGACGCGTAAGTTGGTGAAGAGGGAACTCAATGCCGGAAGCCAAAATGTGTTCCTGCTGCGCTGCTGGAAAAAGTACGGGCAGTGGGAGGACTGGAAGAACCCGGCCTTTTGGGCGCTCTGGATCGTGTGGTCGCTCGGATCGCTGTTCGCCCTTTTGTTTACCGTCGCACTGTTCGTCTGGCCTGGTTTTGAGTGGACCAGGAATGCAGTCGCGCGCTACATCGCCGGGCCGTTTCCGGTCTTTTTGGTCGATGCCCTCGGTGCTGTGGCCAAGAAAATGGGCTGGCTGCCCGCAGTGGCTGCCATCCGCGGTGTTCACGGATTTGTAGATGGCGTGGTGCAGCGAGTTGCGGAACTCACAGCCGCCGTGATCCTGGTTGGTGTGCCGTTCTACGTGGCGACATTCTTTGTTTGGGCGTGGACGCGCCTGATCGTGCGCAAGGCGGATCTGCGGCGCTATCACCTGATTGCTGGAGACGACGCCGATTTTAAATCCCTCAAATGGGTGAAACC
>JASHOO010000015.1 GCA_030041035.1 Bryobacteraceae bacterium
GGTTTCACGATGACGACGGTTCCTCCCCTTGACCTGATCGGAACCAACGGCGGGAGCTTCGCTCATATCGCAAGTGGCACCGGCTGGCAAACCACGTTTGTTCTGGTCAACACGGGCGCGGCCGCCGCGCAGGCGACTCTGAATTTCTTCTCCGACGTCACGGGCGCGCCTCTGCCGCTGCCCCTTTCCTTCCCGCAGGCCGGCGGCGGCGGAGCTACAGCTGCACCCTCCGTCAGTCAGATGCTCCCGGCCGGAGCGACTTGGATCATCGAGAGCGCCGCCCCGCTTTCCGATCCGGCGCCCACAACCGGTTCGGCGCAGCTTAAAACGAATGGCAACGTCGGAGGCTTTGTCATTTTCCGATTCAATCCCAACGGCCAGGAGGCGGTGGTGCCGCTCGAGAACCGTAATGCGAACGCCTACCTTATTGCGTTCGACAATACCGCGGGTACCGTCACCGGCATCGGCATTAATAGTGTGTCTACGCAGGCAGTGCAGGTTCCGTTAACGATTCGGGACGACACGGGAACCCAAATCGCCACCGATACGCTCAGCCTGGCCGCCAACGGGCATCTGTCTTTCACGCTCGACAATTACCCCGCGACAGCCAACATCCGCGGCACCATCGAGTTCACGAACCCGCCCGGAGCGCAGATCGGCGTCATCGGCATCCGGGCCCCGGTCACTCACACGTTTACCACGCTGCCCGCGCTGGCGGAATAACGTGTGATCCCGTGAGACCGGCCTCATAATCTATAAGCGGAGCGGAGCATCGCACCTCGCAAGGAAACAGAATTCGTTCGGCAATTACGCGAGCGGCTTGAGGCTGGGCGTCGGTGTGTGGAGGAGGCTCAAGCGCGGGGCGAGCTGAGCCCGGCGCCCGAGCGCGATGCATGGCATGAACACTGGCGCAAGGAAATCCTTCAAGCAACACTAAGCGCTAATCGGACAGCAAGACTGGGCCGAAGAAATAGGTACCGATAATGTGCCACAACAGGCGTATTCGCCGCTAGGACGGCGCTCTCAGACTTCCGGGTGCCCAAGGTATTTCTGATTCTGATCGATAATTCATGCGAAGGGGATTTGCACTAAGCCGCTGCGCGGCAGGCCCACCCCGGCATTCCGAGTGGTTTGAAAGCATTGGGCGACCGAGAGGAGGTCGTTCATGACCGAACTACGCAAGCGAATGACTGAGGATCTGCGGTTGCGGAACTACGCCGACCAGACGATCCGAGCTTACACAGACGCCGTTGCTGATTTCGCCCGCCACTTCCACGAGCCGCCGGACAAGTTGGGCGCAGAGGAGATCCGACAGTATCAACTCTATTTGCTCGACGAGAGGAAGCTCGCCTGGTCGACATTCCAGCAGCGAATCGCGGGATTGAAGTTTTTCTACACGCGCACACTCAAACAGAATTGGTTCGCGCAGGAAGTCGCCAAGCCGAAAGTGCGGCGCCCCTTGCCCATCGTGCTGAGCCGTGAGGAAGTCACGGCGTTGCTAGACGCCACTCCCAATCTCAAGCATCGCACGCTGCTGGCAACGCTATATGCCACAGGATTGCGCTGCGCCGAAGCCCAACAACTCAGAGTTACTGACATTGACAGCCAGCGCATGCTGGTTCTGGTACGGGAAGGCAAGGGCCGACTCCCCCGGCAAGTCATGCTCTCGCCTAAACTGCTGACCTTGCTCCGCGTCTATTACCGCTGGTGGAAACCGAAGGAATGGCTATTCCCCGGTCACAAGCCGGACTCTCCCATGCATCTGTCCGGTATCCGGCAGATGTGCCACGAACTCGGCAAAAAGGCTGGTATCAAGAAACGCGTTTACCCCCATGTGATGCGCCATTCCTTTGCCACTCACCTGCTGGATGCTGGCACAGACCTGCGCGTCATTCAGCTCTTGCTCGGTCATGCCGACCTCAAGACCACAGCTCGCTACCTCCACGTTTCGGAACGGCGATTCCGGACCACCATAAGCCCGCTAGATGATCTGCCGATTCGTGAAGTCCTGACCACCGACGGTGACGGCAGAAGAAGGTGAGAGAACATCGGCTCGAAGTAGCCGATGTCTTTCGTCAACACGGAGAGGCGTTTCGAAAACGATGGGCCCACACCCTGTCGGCGCAGCAACGCAAAGCTCTCCGCGACATCGGCGCCTGCCGTACTGCTGCTCTGGGCGGACATCTCGAACAGTGTGATGGGTGTCCCCACGAGCGGATCGCCTATAATTCCTGCCGGAATCGTCACTGCCCCAAGTGCCAATCGACCGCGCGGGACCACTGGCTGGCAGAACGAGCGAAGGAACTGCTTCCCGTGCCCTACTGCCACGTGGTCTTCACCGTGCCTGAACCACTCAAACCGCTCATGCTCCAAAACCAGCAGCTCATGTACGGCCTCCTATTTCGTGCCGTCTCCCATACTCTGCTGGAGATCGCGGCCGATCCACGGCGCCTCGGGGCACAAATCGGTTTCTTGGCTGTGCTGCACACCTGGAGTCAAAACCTGCTCCACCATCCTCATATCCACTGTGTGGTCCCAGCTGGGGGAATCGCGCCGGACGGTTCTCGCTGGATCCCCTGCCGCCCTAAGTTTTTTCTGCCAGTGAAGGTGTTGAGCAAGATGTTCCGAGGCAAGTTCCTAGCTCTGCTGCGAGAGGTTTTCGCCAACGGCAAGCTCGAGCTTCACGGACAGCTACGTCCCCTCCGGCAATCCACTCGTTTTCACGCTTGGCTGCGAGAGTTAAAAAGTATCCAGTGGGTGGTCCACGCCAAGCCGCCCTTGGGCGGCCCAGGGCCGGTGCTCCAGTATCTGGCCCGGTACACGCACCGCGTGGCCATCTCCAACGGCCGGTTACTGAGCTTGGAAAATGCTCAAGTCACTTTTCGTTGGCGGGACTCCAAGGACCGTAACCGGATCAAGGCCATGACATTAGAGGCGACCGAGTTCATCCGGCGCTTTCTGCTCCATATCCTGCCCTCCGGCTTTGTCAAAATCCGCCATTTCGGCTTCCTCTCCAATCGCCGCCGCTCGGCAGCACTGGTCCTGTGCCGTCAGCGCCTTCCGGTGACCGATCCCCATCCAGCGCCCACGCTCTCAGATCCGCAGCAATCTGCCCTGAAGCGCCTTTGCCCTGCTTGCCGGAGCGGTACACTTCACATCACGCGTTGGTTCTCGGCGGAACAACTCCTGAACCTCGTCGTGGGCACCAGACCGAACTATCCGATCGATTCCTCATGATCACGATGCCGGTAACCAGGAATGCTGGGCAACGACCTCGACCACTCGATGGCCCATGCGACTGGTGTGTCTACGTCACCCCGATTTACCCAGACACGCGATGGGTGAGTCTTGTCGTGCTTGCTAGCCACCCTCCAAAACAGCCTCCCTGGTCCCCCGGTAGAACGCACCCACCGCACTGGACACCCTGCGCTCCCATCCCACGCCCGATTCAATCCCCATAGTCCACACGGGGCGGCTTACTGCAAATCGCCGTATCGCGAACGCTCCGGTTCGGGAATTTTCCCGCTCCTCAGGCTCTCTCTGCCGGAGCGCTCGCGATACAGCCCTAATGATTTCTCGCCAGCAATCTGTGAAGGCTGCCTGTCATGTGATGACGAATCGCTCTTGGCCCGTGAACGATCAGCGCTTTGGGGGTGCCACCCAGTTTAGAGAGCCACTGTGAAACCCTGCCTGCCGTTCTCCGACGTACACAGTTACTCAATTTCAGGGCTGGTCTACGCTGGCAGAACGAGTTTATCTTCACCAATTCGCTGGCGTCGGACGCTTGAGATGGAAATTTGTGGCGTCCTGGTATGCCTTGGCAACGGCGAGTAGTTTGGCTTCGCCGTAGAGGTTTCCCAGAAAAGTTAGACTGACAGGCGTCCCAGGACCGCCGGGGTCCAGCTCCCCATTCCCATTGACACGCGGTTTGAGCGCATCGTCGCCTCGAAAGCCGTTGGGCAGAATTACTGCCGGATGCCCCGTTAGGTCGGTCACTAGTAATTGTGTGCTCTCGGTGAGAGCCACAATCACGTCCACTTGCCCAAATAGCCTTGCCATCTGCTCCATAGCCAGGGTTCGTGCTCGGCTGGCCTGTATGTACTCCACAGCAGGAATGAAACGCGCAGTGCGAAAACGGTTCGGCCAATCGTGCTTGGTCTGCGCAGTTAGCAGCTTATCGCGGCCGCTACGGGTCAGTTCGTCGAAAGCCGCGGCAGCCTCGGCGGTCAGGATTGTAAGCATTCCATCAAACGGAAGCTTGGGCAGTTCCAAGGGAATCAAATCGGCCCCCATAACGCGGAGCTTGGTCAGAGCCGCCTCATCGAACCTATGGTCATACTCGCGGCTTGCCTGCGCCGCTGCGCGGGCGGCGACCTCCTGCTGCCGCTTCTTTTCTTCCTCCGGCCGAAGTTCTTTGTCTTCCTTTTTGGACGAATCCGGTTCCTGCGGCGGCTGGAGTTCAAACTCCTTGTTCAGATAGCCAATTCTCAGCCTACGCCAGTCGAGGGCGGCGTCCCAGTTGAAAGCGGCGTCATAAATATAAACGATTTCTCGGGTTCGCTTAGATACTTTTCATTCCCTAATCTTGGCTTTTGAAGGAAAAAGCGACGTTAGTGAATGACATGGGGATTTTATCGCCAGGAATCGCCAACATCGGGTCTGCTGCAGACCAAGGCCTTCGTGTAAGCTACCCAGGACCTCATCGCTTCAGCCCGGCGGCCCAATTGAGAACGATCGTGATCTGTTCGGCGCCTTCATTGATCGGCTCGCCGAAGAGGAAGTTCTTGCCATCGGCTGTCATGCTGTACTGGCGCAGATGCGGTACCACTCTCACAGGAGTTTGAAATAGAACTCGAGGCACTCCGGTCTGTGCTGCCGCCCCAGCTTTAATCTCAGCTGCCATCAGCTTTCCACTTAGCGTGAGATAAAAGAGTTCTTTGCTGTCCTTTCTCCAGAACGGCTGGCAACCACCGCTAACAGATACTTGCCGCTTTTCGGTGAATGTGGGGAATGCGGCGAGGTAAACCTCGCTCCGGCCCGATTCCAGGGAGTTGTATGCAACCCAACGTTCGTCCGGCGAAATACTTGGTTGGTCTTTATCGAACTCCGATGTCATCAACATCAACAGCTTATGTTCACGGGCAAGCCGCAGTTGGTAGAAACTCTTGCCCCCATAGTTGAGGAGAAGAATGGACCCGTCCTTAAACCACTTATACGGCCACAAACGCTCGACAGACTTATAGACCAGCTCTTCGTCCCTTCCGCCTACCATCTTTCGATACAGGCCGTCCTTGTGGTGAAATATCAGCTCCTTCCCGTCCGGGGACCACGCAGCTGAAGGATACACATCGCTGGCATCGAAGGTTAGGCGCGAAAAGATGCCGGTGGAGAGATCCACCGTCCAAATGTCCGCCCCCACATCTCGCCCGTTTGAAAGCTCCACCGCGAGCCGTCTTTCATCCGACGATAGGAACATCTCTCGATATCTTCGTGGTTCTCCGAGTGACTGCAAGCGCTTGCCATCCCTGCTGTACCAGGCAAGCTGCAGGTCGCTGACAACCGGACTGCGGTACACCAGGACACCGCTTTGGGAAACGGAATAAAGCGACACCGGAAATTCTGCCATGCGGCCGACATGTTCAGCAGTCGGAACCGCGTCCCCGATGATCTGGAGCCTGGTGGGGTCGATCGATTGAGCGACAAGTGCTTCTTGAAGGCCGTAAATCAGGACACCGGGCGGTGCGTAGCTCGCGGTCGACTCGGCAGGCGAAAGCCGCCAGGTTTCACTGGAATCTAGCAAACCCGCATAAATGCCGCCTTTTACACTGCCGCCTTGCGACGCATAAACGAAATGTCGCCCATCCGGCAGGAACTGCGGTGACAACTGCCCGGTCTCCTGCCGCGACTTGTCGAGTTGCAGCACGGCTTTTGGTTCACCGCCAGCGGCCGAAACCCGGAAAATTCCTGATCCGTCAGTGTCCGAAAACAAGATCACGCCCTCACGGTTCCAGGTGCCTCCTAGCGCGCATGCTTGTGTTTGGCATACGGTGACGAGGGTAGCTCCGTTTGGAGAAACCACGTCGCAGATCGTCTGTGCCGGTCCGCCGGCCGCATCAACCCTCTTGAGCTTGTTGTTAGTGAAAAATGCAATGATGCGGCTATCGGGCGACCAGAAAGGAAAATAACCGTCCTCGGTTTCCGGCAGTAATTGATAGTTGAGGGAATCCAGCGAACGAAGCCACAGATGGCGGGTCTGGTCTGAGGCGATGCCGGGTATTATCAGGCGCTGACCGTCAGGCGAGATGACCGGAAAGTCGAAATCTTCCATGCGCATTTTCTCCGGCAGCGGAACCTGAAGCCGCATCGTGTGAGTCTCCGGTGGGCGTTGCCGGAAATGGACCAAGGTCAGCACCACTGCGAAGAGCGACACGCCAGCAAGCAGCGTCCATGGCAACAATTCGCGAGTGTGCCAGCCCGACATGGCCGGTCGGCTTGCACTGGCTTGTGAACCCGTTTCCTTGAGCCATTTCAGCTCGACTAAAACGTCATGCGCGGTCTGCCAGCGCGCGTCGGGATCTTTGGCAAGGCAGGTTCGTACCACGTGATCCAGGGCCGGCGGTGCCATGGTTTGCAACGTCGAAATCGGGGGCGGATCTCGCTCCAGGATGGCGGCGATCAGGCTGGCGCGGCTCTTGCCTTCAAACGCTCTGCGGCCGGTTGCCATCTCGTAGAGCACCGCACCGAGGGCGAAGATGTCCGTCCGTGTGTCCGCTTCGTGGCCTTCCAACTGCTCCGGCGCCATATACTGCATGGTGCCGACGATTGTGCCCTCGGCGGTCAGAGGTGTGGTTTCGGTGGGCATCTGGGTCATGCCGGCAGCAGCTTCCGCAGCCTGCACTTTCGCCAAACCGAAATCCAGCAGCTTCGCGCCCACTTTGGTGAGCATTATATTGCCGGGCTTCAGATCGCGGTGAATCACGCCGTGGCGGTGCGCGGTATCGAGCGCGTCGGTGATCTGAATGGCGTACTGCAAAACCTGCTCCGGCGGCAGAGGTCCTTGCCTGAGGCGATTGGCCAGCGTCTCGCCTTCCAGGTACTCCATTACCAGGAAATCCACGCCGTCCTGATGGCCGACATCATAGAGCGGGCAGATGTGCGGATGGCTCAGGCTCGAAATCGCCTTCGCTTCACGGTCGAAACGCTCACGCGACTGCGGGTTACTAGAAAGATGTGTGGGAAGAACTTTGATGGCGACGATGCGGTCAAGCCGTGTATCGCGTGCGCGGTATACTTCGCCCATGCCTCCGGCACCGATCGACGAGATAATCTCGTAAGGGCCGAGCCGGGTTGAGGGCTGCAGGGCCACAGCGGTGCCGTGTAGTTTATCGCATCAGCCGCGCGGCGTGAAGCGACACTTGCTGAATGGCTTGGGCAGCCGCAACCCTTTCAGCTAAAACACGCAAGATCGCTGCCACTGCGAGGCCATGCCTGCCTAATCTCCACTGCCAGAATCAACGCCCCCCCAACGCCCCCCTTGCATAGAACCAGCGTCTATGCGATCATCGCCCGCCGAGGCGTTGTTCTCATGAAGAACCTGAAGCCCATCACCGCGCTCACCGCTCTAACGCTGGCCGTCATGCCGGCTTACTCGCAATCACCCAAACCCCATCCCGAGATTACCTCCGACACCACCTCCGGCAACCGCGTCTTCCCTCACTTGGCGGCTGGCGGAGGGTGGCAGACTAGCGTCGTCCTGTTCAATCTGGGATCTACCGTCGCCAATTACACCCTGCGCTTCTACGGTGACGCCGGTGCCCCGCAGGCGTTCCCACTCGGGAATCTCGTCACGCAGGAGGAGCTTGGCAGCCAATCGGTTCTGACTGGACAGATCCCTGTCGGCGGCATTGTTGTTCTCGTCGCCGAGAATGCAAACAACGCCACAACCACCGGCTGGGCACTCATTGATCCGGCCTCTACCGGAGACATCGGCGGCCTGGTAGTCTTCAACTACAAGCCATCCGGCCAGCAAGCCACTATCCCCGCAGAAACGGCCACTGCCCAAAACTTCGTCCTGGGATATTCCAATTCTCAGAAGAACGTAACCGGAGTGGCCCTAACTAATCCCCAGGCGAACCCTGTGACCGTAAACTTGGTGGTCCGTGACCCCAATGGGGCAACGCTGGCAACCGACCAGTTCATGATGAGCCCGTTCCAGCACATGTCGTTCGTGTTGCCCAACCGCTACCCCGCCTCCAACAACGAAATCGGGACGGTACTGGTCAGCACCGCCAGCACAGCGGACGCCATCGCTGGCGTCGCGATACTGGCCAACTCCGCCGGTGCATACACCACGATTTTCGCGTTAACAACCCAGTAGCGGCGCGCAGTCTCGTCAAGGTCGGCTTGAATAGCTTTGCTGGGCCCGCGCTGGAGGATTCGATCTGCCGGAGAACGGCAATATTGGTTTGTGGTCTACGTCATTCTTTTCCAGGGAGGTAACACCCATGGCAAACGAAAAGAGCGAATGGAAGCAGAGGGACCCATCACGCAGAACAACTGATGCGCAGGTAGCGTCTGAGCCGGGCCAGGGAGGTGTGCCGGAGAAAGAGTTGGAAAAGGTCGTAGGGGGATCGCCGAGAGATCCCCGAAACGGTTTACCAACCGGGAAATAGAATCAGCGTTACTGCCGACCCACATGATAGGAGCCAGATTCGGATTGATTCTCAGCGAAGAAGCCACAGCCCGCAGTAGCGTCGAACAGCACGGCCGTTGCACACTCCCGCCCGTACTTGTCAGCAAGGCCGGAAGCACGCCTGAGCGTTGCAAGTTCGTCTGCGGTGTATGTGGCGGTTCGCCCGGCAAGTATCACTCTTTGGGCGATTCTCAGGGCATCGCGTTGTTCCGTGGTCATGGGCTTGCTTAATCCGGGCAGTTCCCCGGCCATCGCAAACGTACGCCAATCCGCCAGCCTTCCATGGAGTGCGTGAAATACCCCAAACGGCAACCGCTTTCGTAGAGGAATTCACCCACATGCGGTAGTATAAGCGCCGGAGCGAAAATAGACCAGGAAATGCCGCGTGAGCGGCGTTTGCGGCCGAGGAAAACCAGACCGCCGCGAGACTGGTTCCATCAAACATTTCCACAGGGTTGCGTTTCATGGAACACCGGAGAGGTGTACACCGTGGAGCTGTATGCGCGCGTGCGACGAGCCGTAGTGGCCGACAAGATGAGCGAGCGGGAGGCGGCCCGGCAGTTCGGACTGGCACGCGAGACCGTTCGCAAGATGCTGCGGTATGCGATTCCGCCTGGCTACCGGCGGCAGCAGCCGGCGCGGCGGCCGAAGCTGGATGCCTGGATCGGCATCATCGACCAGATCCTGGAGCAGGACAAAGCGCAAAGCAAGAAGCAGCGTCACACCGCCAAGCGGATCTTCGAACGGCTGCGAGACGAGCATGCGTTCCCCGGCGGCTACACCATCGTGAAAGATTACGTGCGGCTGCGGAAGTTGAGCCAGCGGGAGATGTTCGTGCCGCTGGTGCATCCACCCGGCGATGCACAGGCCGATTTCGGCGAAGCTCAGGTGGTGATCGCAGGAGTGGAGCGCAAGGCGCACTACCTGGTGGTGGACCTGCCGCAATCCGACGACTGCTTCGTGATGGCCTTTCCGGCCGAGACGACGGAAGCGTTCCTGGAAGGTCACAATCACGCCTTTGCTTATTTCCATGGTGTCCCTCGCACCATCCTGTACGACAACACCAAACTGGCGGTGGCGCAGATTCTGGGACACGGGCCAAGGAGCAAGACGCAGGCATTTTCCGAGTTGCAGAGTCACTATCTGTTCGCCGAGAAGTTTGGGCGCCCGGGCAAGGGGAACGACAAAGGGAAAGTCGAAGGGTTAGTGGGCTACGCGCGACGGAACTTCCTGGTACCGGTGCCGCGATGTGCGAGTTGGGACGAATTGAATGCGCAGTTGCGAGACGAGTGCACCCGGCGGCGCGCACGGAAACTGCGCGGACACCAGCAGACCATCGGGGAGCGGTTTGAGAAAGACCAGGAGATGTTGTTACCGCTGCCAGCAACACCGTACGAGGCCTGCGAAAAGCGGACCACGCGTGTCACGTCGCTCTCCCTGGTCCGCTACCGGACCAACGACTACTCGGTGCCGGTGGCGTATGGCCACCGCGAGGTGCTAGTGAAGGGATTCGTGCGGGAAGTGGTGATCTGTGCCGCCAATGAAGTGATCGCACGGCACCCACGGAGCTACGAACGGGAAGACATGATCTTCGACCCGCTGCACTACC
>JASHOO010000183.1 GCA_030041035.1 Bryobacteraceae bacterium
TGCTGACCATGTCGAATCCGCCCGCCGCCATCAAGGCCGCCAGCGACAGCCACCAGTTGGTAGACAGAGCGAAAACCACGGTGGCCGCGCCGAAGCCGGCAACCGAAGCCAGCATCAGCTTGCCGGCGCCATGCCGGATCGTGCGATGCGCCAGGACAACCCCGACGATCGCGGCGCCAACGCCGGGTGCGCAACGCAGACAGCCCAGTCCCGCCGGTCCGATCCCGAGAATGTCCTTGGCATAGATGGGCAGTAGCGCCGTGACTCCGCCCAGCAGGACCGCGAACAGATCGAGCGAGATCGCGCCCAGCAGGAACCGGTTCGAGCGGACGTAGGGGATGCCGGCGAGCGGACTCGCATCCCTGGGCGCGCTTAGGTCCGAAACAGCCTGCGGCTGAACGCCCGTGAGGCCGCGCACCTGTATGAGCGCAATCAGATAGAGCGCCGCGCAAACGGCAAACATTCCGGAGCCGCTCACGGCATAGAGCACGCCGCCAACCGCCGGCCCGGCGAGTGAACAAATCTGAAAAGCAGACGAGGTCATGGCTACTGCGCGCGGAAATTCCTCCGCCGGCACCAGGCGCGGCAGCGTCGCCGACATGGCGGGAGAAGAAAACGCCTGAGTCGCGCCCACGACCACCAGCAGCACATAGACGGGCCAAATAGGTGCCGTCGCGGCGGACGTCAAAACGCCGAATGCCGCAATGCACACAGTTTGCACGGCGAGCGCAAGCCCGAGGACCCGCCGCCGGTCGAAGCGATCCACCGCCTGCCCGGCAACCAGGGCCATGCCGAGGTTGGGGACAAACCGCGCCAGCCCCAGGTAAGCCAGACTCATCGGATCGTGCGTCGCCGCATATACGTACCAGGCGACGGCGACAAGCAGCATTTGCGCGTTCAGCTCATCGACGGCCTGAATCACGAGGAAGCGCGTGAGCGCCGGCCGTTCACGCAGCAATCGCCGGAGGGGGAACTTCGCGGATGGATGTAAGACGCCGCACTCCATAATCAGGATCCTTTTACCATATTGACTGACCGTCGGTCAGTTGTCAAGATGGAGAGCCGGTATCCCGGCCGAAGCGCACTACAGGGAGCACGGCGGTCCGGTAGCGGCTCGCCGGGTGGCATGGGCAGACGTGGCGCGCAGCGCTGGCCGGAGGGAGCCAGGCTAAATCGCCGCCGGACCCGCCTCCCCCTCCACCAGCACGCGCACCGGCTCGGCAATCCCCACCTTCGCCGCAAACGCGCGCAACCGGCCCAGCACCGAGAGCGTCACTTCCTGCCCCTTGGCGAGCAGCAGAAGGCCGGACTTGCTGCGCACGTCCTGATCGACCACCATGCCCGGCAGCAACTCCGCCGACTTCAGCACCCGCACGGCCATGCCACCTTCGGGCGCGACATACCTGGCGAGCGCCTCCAGGCACGCCGGATCGTAGTCCTGCGCACGCTGGCGCATCTGCGCCGTCGATTCCTCGTGAGACCGGTTGCGTGTAATCAGCCGGTCGAAATCCAGCGCCGCGCGCAGCAGATGCGCCCCCATGGCCACGGTTTCGTGCGGCACGTGTGCCGAAACGGCCGGCGCCTGTTCGAAGGAGAGATTCTGGTTGGCGATCATGCAGGCCACCGCCTCCAGTCTCGGGATGTGCGCCAGCAATTCACCGCCCGCCGCGGGATGCGCGGCGAACATTTTCTTTTCTTCGTCGCTCAGCTCGTCGCCCGTGTAGATGCGGTCGAGCGCCCCCGGCTCCAGCGTGATGCAGCCCACCTGCGAAAGCAGCGCCGCCACCTCGAACTGCCACGCGTCGCGCAGCTTCAATTCCGCGGCCATGTGGCGCACGTAGCGATGAATGCGACTGGCGCGGCTGAATGCCGCCGGATGTACCAGGCTCAGCACGTCGGTCAGCACCTTGACGCTCGCCCGCAGCGTGTTCTCCAGCAGGTTCCGCTCCGCCGTCACCAGCCGGTGCTGCTCGAGCGCCGCTTCGAGCGTGGCCGCCAGTTCCTCGGCCGAACACGGCTTCGTCAGAAAACGGAAGATGTTGCCCTGATTCACCGCCGCGATGGCCGTGGCCAGATCCGCCTGGCCCGTGAGCATGATGCGCACCGTCTCCGGCGCCATCTCCCGCACCTTCGCCAGCAGATCGAGCCCGTTCATGCCCGGCATTTGCAGGTCGGAGACGATGACCGCGTAAGGCCCGTCCCGCTCAATCGTAGCCAGCGCCTTCTCCGGGCCCAGCGCGCTTTCCAGGTGGAATCGCTTGCGCAACTGGCGCTGCAGCGAGAGCAGGATGTTCAGCTCATCATCCACGCACAGAATTTTCTCAGCCACAGTCCGCCCCTTCGGCATCCGTTTCGAGCGAAAGTGCGCGCCACTCGCCCAGACGGTCCGCCAGGTTCATGCCGGCCAGATACTCCGCGTCCGGCTCCGGATGGTGCACGGCCGCGTCGTAGTGAAAACCCGCCGACGCCAGCGCATCGGCCACATGCAATGAGGTGAGCATGGCGGAGCCCGGATGCGGGCACTTCGCCGGCGCATGGTGATAGGCGACGGCTTCGACGATTGGCTCCGGCAGCCCCCACAATCCGATCAGGTAGGCTCCGACCTCGGCATGCGTGGCCCCAAAAACCTCCCTTTCCGCCTCCCAGTGCGGGACCTGTTTTCGCTCGGCCAGCCGGTACGCCCGGTCAAACGCATCCGGCAGGTTGGCCGCCAGCACCAGCCGGCCCACATCGTGCAGCAAGCCGATCATCCGCATGGGTTCGTGCATCCCGCCATCCGCCGGCAAGGTCTGGATGATGCGTTCCGCCAGCGCCCCCGTCGCCAGGCTGTGCTGCCACAGCGACTGCAAGGAGAACACCGACCCTGCGCGTGGCCGGAATTCCGAAAAAGCATGCAGCGTCACCAGCAGCGTGCGGATGGCATCGAGGCCCAGGTAGACGACGGCGTCCGCCGTGCTGGTCACACGCCCGGCTGCGCCCAGCGCGGAGTTGGCCAGTTGCAGCACCTTCGCGCTCATCCCCATGTCTTTCTGGATGATGGCGCTGACTTTCTCAATCGTCGCCTGGTTGGATTTCACCGAGTTCATGAGCTCCACGTAAAGCGGCGGTACGCTCGGAATCGAGTGCAGCCGGGAAAGCAGTTGCTTGAGCGAGCTGTCGGCGAGCCATTCATGCAGCGCTACCGCCCGGTTCACGGCGCCGCGCAGCACTTCGATCGGGCAGGGCTTGGCCAGGTACTGATGCGTAACGCCGGCCGATTTGACCACCGACTCCAGATCCGACTGGCCCGAAAGCACCAGCCGCAGCATGTCCGGGTAAAGGCGCGTCACTTGGTCGAGCAGCGCCGCACCATCCATTCCGGGCATGCGCATATCGGTGACGATCACGTCGAACCTCTCACGCGCCAGCAGCTCCAGCGCTTCTTCGCCGCCCGCCGCAAACGCCGCGTTCCATTCCTTGCGCAAAGGACGCAGCGAGCGCCGCAGGCCGTCGAGCAGCAGCGGCTCGTCATCCACAAACAGAATCCGGATGCTCATGATTTTCCCGGCGCGCCGCCAATGGGCAGCCGGACGACGAACGTGGTGCCCTTGCTTTCCTCGGTTTCGAATTCGAGCGTGCCCCCATGTTTCTTGACGACGACCGTGTGGGCGATGGCCAGACCTTGCCCGGTTCCGCGGCCCACCTCCTTGGTCGTAAAGAACGGCGTGAAAATGCGCCCCCGCACCGCTTCCGGAATCCCCGTTCCGGTGTCGCGCACGCGGATTTCCGCCCAGTCGCCGTCGCGTCGCGTGCTCACGGTGATGCGCCCCTTGGCCGTCCCGCGCCCTTTCACATCGGCGATGGCATGCGCCGCGTTGACCACCAGATTCAGGATCACCTGGTTGAATTCGCCCGGCAGGCAGCGCACCGCCGGCAGTTGCGGATCGAACTCGGTAACCGCATCGGCCACGTATTTCCACTCGTTGCGTGAAACCGTCAGCGTGCTCTCGATGGCATGGTTCAAATCGATGGTCTTCATCTCACCCGAGCCGGGATGGGAAAATTCCTTCATCGCTTTAACGATGGCCGCGACGCGCTCCACCCCTTCCCCCGATTGCCGGATGGCCCGCGGGATCTCCTCGTGCAGATATTCGAGGTCGGCTTCCCCGGCCGCCGCATGTACCTGCTGGACTTCGTCCGCCAGGATTCCCGCCCCTTCCGCCGCACGCGTCAGTTGGTCGTAGCGGGTGAGCACTTTATCGAGATTCTGAAACGACTCTTCCAGGAACCGCGTGTTATCCCCCACATACTGAATGGGCGTGTTGATCTCGTGCGCCACCCCCGCCGCCAGCTGGCCGATGGATTCCAGCTTCTGCGCCTGCGCCAGTTGCACCTCCAGCAACTGCCGCTCCGTGGTATCACGCATGAAAAACGTGTAGAACGTTCCTTTAGCAGAACTCCAGCGGCTGAGCGTGGCGGCGATCGGAAATTCGCCGCCGTCCTTGCGCAGCCCCGCCAGCTCCAGCAGCTTGCCTTCGGGATGTTCGGCCGTGCGGACGCGATCCAGCTCCGCTGCCGAGACCGGCCGGGACGCCTCCGACAGAAAACCAAACACCTTCTGGCCCAGGGCGGCAGCTTCGGTGAAGCCAAAAAGATTTTCGGCGCTTCTGTTCCATGAGGTGATCGCGCCCTCCGGCGTCACCGTCACGATGGCGTGAACGGCGGAGTCGTAAATCGCCCGCAGCTCGGATGCGTGCTCGCCCAGTTGCCCCAGCATTTCATTGAACGAATCCACCAGAATGCCCAGTTCGTCCTCGCCCCACTTCTCCGCACGAATCGAATAGTTGCGGCCCACGGCCACTTCCCGCGCCGTCGCCGCCAGCCGCAGCACCGGCCCGGAAATCGTGCCTTGCAGCTTCGACGACAGCAGCACCGCGATGATGAAGCAGATCGCAATCGCCAGACTGACCATCGCCATATCGTGCCGCAGCGCCTCGAACGAAACGCGGCTGTCGAACCGCATCCAGATCACTCCCAGCTTCTCGCCCCGCTCGATAATGGGCCGCGAAAGCAGCAGATCGCCATGATCGGCGCGCATGCCGTTGCCCCGGCAGACAAGCGCACCGTCATCAGGTAAGTCCAGGCAGGCCGCCAGGATACGCGGCTCCCGAAACAGGGCGCGCAATACGTTCTCCCCCGCCCGTGGATCGTGTGCAGCCAGCGCGGGCGCGGCGTTGGCCGCAACCACATCCGCCATCGTCCTGAGCTGCCGGCTGACATCTTCCTGAAAGCGCAGGCGCTCGTAGGTAATGAAGGCCGTGGACGCCATCAACAGCGCGACACCGGTCGTTAAGATATTGATAAAAAGTAACTTATGGCGGATCGAAACATCACGGAAACGGACCATGCACCTGGTTGATCGGCGGAGTGAGGCGAATTCTGTATTGACGCCATCCCCTTTCTGGACTATATATAGTCTGGACAAGGAACATGCAGCCCACACCCGAACTGCTTCCCGGCACCCTCTACCTGCTCATTCTGCGCACGCTGGCCCGCGGCCCGCTCCACGGCTACGCCATCGCCAAGCGCATCAAGGAATCCTCCGACGCCGCCCTCGAGATCGAGGAGGGCTCGCTCTATCCCGCCCTCAATCGCATGCTGGTCAAAGGTTGGCTCACCGCCGAGTGGGGCATCTCCGACAATAACCGCAAAGCCCGCTTCTACAGCCTCACTCTCGCAGGCCGAAAACAGCTCGCCGAGGAAACCCAACAGTTCGACCGGCTCATTCAAGCCATTCAACTCGTCATGCGGACGGCCTAGCACCATGTGGCGCAAACTCTCGTACCTGTTTCGCAGAAAAAGGTTCAACCAGGAACTCGACGACGAAATCCGCTTTCACCTCGAAATGGCAGCCGCCGAACGTGGTGAGCAAGCCGCCCGGCGCGACTTCGGTCCCGTACTCCGCATGAAAGAGGACACGCGCTCAGCCTGGCAGGTGCAGTGGCTGGTCGATCTCGCCTCCGATCTCCGCTACGCGCTCCGCGCACTGAAGCGCAATCCAGGCTTCGCCGCCGCTGCGATCTTTTCCCTCGCCCTCGGCATCGGCGCCAACACCACCATCTTCAGCCTGACCATGGAGTTTCTCTTCAGCCAGCCGTCCTGCCGCAATCCGGAGACGCTGGCGCATATGGAGATTGGCGGAAACAGCCATGCACATATGCCGCACTACCGGTTTCTGCGCGACGCGCACATTTTCGAGGGGCTTGCCGGGAGCTATGAAGAGGGTGAATCCAACTGGCGGTTCGGCAACGACAGTTACCGGCTGCATGTAATGCGCGTTACGCGGAACTTCTTTAACGTAGTGGGCGTTCCGGTGGCGATGGGGCGGCCAATGGAGCCGGGCGATGGCGATGTGGTCGTGCTGAGCGAGCGGTTTTGGAAGGCCCGGCTGGCGGCCGATCCCAACATCGTAGGAAAGACATTGAACATCGATGGCCGGCCCTACGTCGTTACCGGAGTCCTTCCGCACAATCACCGCACGGTTCTGGGCTTTGGCTTTTCGCCGGATTTGTACATTCCCGCTTCGCGAGAGACAGACATCGTGGCGCTGATCGCCCGGCTGCCCGCTGGAATGTCGATGGCAGTCGCACGCGCACGGCTGACAGCGGCGTGTAAGCAACTGGATCAGGTATATCCGAACCAGTATGGTCCCAATTTCGCGTGGTCAAGAAATGTGGAAGTGGTTCCCGTGGCGGGCGTCGAGCGGCTGAAGTCGATGAATATCCTGGCATTCGCGGCCTTCTTCGCCATGCTCCAGATCGTGGTGGGACTGGTGCTGCTGATTGCTTGCGCGAACGTTTCGAGCCTGTTGCTGGCGCGGGCGTCGGCACGACGGCAGGAATTAGCGATCCGGTTCGCGATCGGCGCGGGTAGAGGGCGGATCGTGCGCCAACTGCTGGCGGAAAGCCTGCTCCTGGCGCTCGCGGGAACCGGCGCGGGCCTCATGCTCAACATCTGGCTTGCCAGCGTGATGAACCGCGTCCAACTTCCACTACCGATTCCTTTGCAGTTGCTCATTCAGCCGGACTGGCGGCTACTGCTCTATTCAACCGGGGTCGCTGCGATCAGTGCCGTGGTCGCAGGCTTCATGCCGGCGTTGAAGGCCACGCGC
This sequence comes from Bryobacteraceae bacterium, assembly GCA_030041035.1. Lineage (GTDB taxonomy): Bacteria > Acidobacteriota > Terriglobia > Bryobacterales > Bryobacteraceae > QHXW01. The sequence goes on from JASHOO010000183.1 coordinate 7,151, forward strand.
GAGGGTATCAGCGGAGCCTTGAAGTCCGCGGAGCGGCAGGTGGAAGGCCGTTGGACGCTGCGGAACGCGCTGGTGGTGGGGCAGTTGGCCGTCTCGGCGGTCCTGCTGACCACGGGCTGCCTGTTTGTCCGCAACATGACGAAGTCCATCACGATGAACCCGGGGTTCGACACCGAACATACGGCGTGGGCGCAGATGCGTTTGGTTCCCGACAAATACACGGCGAGGGCACAGACACAGGCGCTGGTGCGCCGGGCACTCGATGAAGTGCGCGGGCTGCCCGGTGTGGAAGCAGCCGGCTTCGCAACGGCGGTACCGCTCAACTCCAACGAAGTTCAAGGCGACAGCATCCGGACCGATGTCAGCGATCAAGCGGCCGGTCTCGGATTCCATCTCAATTTCGTGGCGCCGGACTACTTCCGGACAATGGGAATTCCGCTGCGCGGGCGCGACTTCCTACCTTCTGATCGCGAAGGCGCACCCGATGTAGCGATCCTGAACGAGAACCTGGCGCGCCGGCTGTTCGGCAACCGGAATCCCATAGGACACACGTTTCGGTTCACGGAACCAAAGCTCAGCGACCCCGTAACGGTGATCGGCGTGGCGAAGAACAGCAAGTACTTCACGCTGGGCGAGCAAGGCGGGCTGGCGGCGTACTGGCCCTATTTTCAGATGGACCGCTCGATCGTCGATCTGCATTTCCTGGTGCGAGCTGCGCGGCCAAGCGATGTCGTGAAGGAAATCACCCGGACGCTGGGGCGGTTCGATTCGTCGGCGTCAGTTGAAGTGAAGCCGATGCGGGATGCGATGGGGTTTGCTTTCCTGCCCAGCCGTGTCGGCGCAGCGCTGCTCGGCAGCATGGGCCTGCTCGGCCTCGCCTTGGCCTCCATCGGTCTTTACGGCGTGCTTGCCTATTCGGTCGCCCGCCGCACCCGCGAAATCGGATTGCGCGTCGCTCTGGGCGCGGACAGCCCGGCTGTCCTCCGCATGGTGGCGCACGAGAGTCTGACGCTGCTGGTCATCGGCCTGGCCATCGGCCTCGGCATCTCCCTGTTCGCCACCAGGCCGCTCGCCATGTTTCTGGTGCCGGACCTCAGCACCTCCGATCCTGTAACATTTCTCACAGTCGTTGCGGTCCTCGCCGCCGTGGCCGTTGCCGCAACCCTCGGACCGGCCGTTCGTGCACTGCGCGTCGATCCCATGAAGGCCCTGAGATATGAGTGAAACGCTGGATACTATACCTGCGAATGCAGTTGCTCTGCATCTCGATAGGCCGCTCCCACGCAAAAAACAAAATTTCAAAACAAACCCATTCCCATTTCCGAACACTCCCGAGGGCTGGATCCATGAGCGAACTGTTTCGTAAGATTCGATACCTTTTCGGCCGCCGTCGCTTCGAAACCGACCTCGACCAGGAGCTGCGCTTCCACCTCGAGATGGCGGCCGAAGAGCAGGGACCCACCGCCGCGCGCCGCTCCTTCGGCAGCGTCGAGCGCATGATTGAAGGGAGCCGGGACATGTGGACATTCCAGTTACTGGAAAATCTGCTGCGCGATCTGCGCTACGGCTGGCGCGTGCTGCGCAAGAGCCCGGGATTCGCGGCGGTCGCCATCGCCACTCTCGCCCTGGGCATTGGCGCGAACACCGCCGTCTTCAGCATCGTCGATGCCGTGCTGCTGCGCCCGCTGCCGTATCCGCAACCCGAGCAGTTGGGCGCCGTGATCACCCACTTTGCGCAGCACGGCGACCAGGGCATCAACGACAGCGTCGACGGGAAAACCTGGGAGCTCATTCGCGATCACGCCGATCACCTCGATGGCGCGGTCTTCTCCGGTGCCGGAGCGAAAGTGAATTTTGCCGCCAACGGCCAGGTGCGCTACGTGGTGCAGCAGCGCGTGGCCGCCGGCTACTTCCGTGTTCTGGGCGTGCAGCCGCTCTACGGACGTGAGTTCACCAAAGACGAAGACTGCGAGGGCGGTCCGGCCGTCGCAGTGTTGAGCTACGGATTGTGGAAGAACGTCTTGCACGCTGACCCATCGGTCGTCGAACACACCGTAATGTTGCGCGGCGAGAAGTTTACCGTGGTCGGCATCATGCCGCCGGAATTCGTCACCGACACGCTCGCGGATGTTTGGACCCCGCTCCGGCCGTCGACCGGTGGCGAGGGTGCGGGTGCCAACTACGGCCTCGTCGTCCGCCTGCGCCCCGGTGCTACCTGGCCGGAAGCGGACTCGCAGGTCCGCGCGATCGGCGCCATCCGGTTCAAAGACGAGAAACTGCCCCCGGACACTTCTGTCTGGATGGGGGTCATTTCCTTGCAGCGGTATTTCGGTCTGGACGTCAGCACGCCGCTCTACATTCTGTGGATTGCCGTGGCTATGGTGCTGCTCATCGGCTGCGTCAACATTGCCAGCCTGTTGCTGGCGCGGGCCTCGGGACGAACGCGCGAGATCGCCACGCGCATGGCGCTGGGCGGCGGGCGCGCGGTGGTGTTCCGGCAGTTGCTCACCGAGAGTTTGCTGCTCGCGGCCATGGGAGGCGCGGCTGGTGTCGGGTTGGGATACCTCGGAGTACGCGGCCTCGAGTTCCTGGTGCGCGACATCTTCAATTTGTGGCAGCCGGTTCAACTCGACGCGCGCGTGCTGCTCATGACCAGCGCCGTCACGTTGTCGGCGTGCCTGCTGTTCGGTTTGTATCCCGCGTGGCACGCGACGCGCGCCCAGATTCGCGATGCTTTGGCGGAATCGGGCGGACGATCGGTGTCAGGCGGGCGGAGCCGCTGGCCCCGCCGCATTCTGGTGGTGGCCGAGGTAACGCTCTCGGTCGCGCTGCTCATCGGCGCCGGGCTTCTGCTGCGCACGTTCACCTATTTGCGCAACCTCCGGCCCGGGTTCGACCCGAACCACGTGGTCACAGCGACGCTTTCGCTCGAAGACGCGCGCTATCAGACGACCGCGCAGGTGAACCGGCTGTTTGACCAGTCGCTCGAACGCATTCGCGAGCTGCCGGGGGTGGAAGCGGCCGCAGTCGCGCTGGCTTTGCCCTACGAGCGCGGAATCAACGACGCGTTCCACCTGCCCGGCGATGGCCCGCAGGACTACCACATGACCGTCGAGTTTTACGTGACTCCCGACTACTTTCGCGCGCTGCACATTCCAGTTCTTGATGGGCGAACCTTCACCGCAGCGGATGGTCCGCAGTCGCGGAAAGTGGTGATGGTGAACGAAGAGTTCGCGAAGAAGTACTTCCCCCAGCGGAATCCGGTCGGCATGCACATCAAAGGGGGTAAGGACGATCTGGAAATTGTCGGCCTGGTAGGCGATGTCCTGATGGAGGGCATTCACGCGGGCGCCGCGCCGCTGGCGGCCGTCCCGTTGGTTTTCATTCCCGCAGGGCAAGTTCCGGACGAGTACATGCAGATGATGCATGTCTGGTTTTCGCCGAGTTGGATTGTTCGCACCTCGGCACCGCCCCAGGCCGTGATGCGTGGGATGCAGAAGGCCATGCAATCAGTCGAGCCCCTGCTGCCCTTCTCCGAGTTTCGCGAGCTCGACGAGGTGAAATCGAAAACGCTGGGCAGTGAGCGGCTGGAGACAACGCTCATGGGGGTCATGGCCGCGCTGGCGCTGCTGCTCGCGGTCATCGGAATCTACGGGCTGATCGCGCATTCGGTGAACGAGCGCACGCCCGAACTCGGCATTCGCATGGCCATGGGGGCGACGGCAGAACAGGCGGTAATGCTGGTCACGCTGCCCGGCGTGGCCCTGGCCGCAACCGGCTGCTCGCTGGGATGTATGCTGGGTTGGGGAGCGGGGCGCTGGATGCGGCACCTCATCTGGGGAGTCAGCCCGACCGACGCAGCGACGTTCGCCGGGGTTGCGGGATTGTTCCTGCTGGTTGCAGCGGCTGCGAGCCTCCTGCCGGCCTGGCGTATCACGCGGCTGAATCCGGCGACCACGCTGCGGAGCGAATGATACATGACCTCGTGCAGATCCGGATTTTGGGCGAGAAGAAGCGCCCGGAGAACGAGCGCTTCCGGCGCTATCTGAAGTCGCACGATCACTCCGAGCGGCGCATGCGCCGCATCGCCGAGGAGATCGAGGAGCAGATCGACTGCACCGTGTGCGCCAACTGCTGCCGCGTGGCCACGGTCAAGTTAAGCGCGCGCGATATCGAGCGGCTGGCCAAGCACTTCAGCCTGACGCGCGCGGCATTCCTGGCCGAGTACACGGTGGAGAGCGAAGACGAAGGGCGCATCCTCCGGCGCAGCGAGGCAGCCGGCTGCGTGTTTCTGGACGGCACCACCTGCACCGTATACGAAGCGCGCCCGGAGACGTGCGCACGCTTTCCGCACCTGGTGCGCGGCAACGGATCGATCGCGAGCCGCATGTGGCAATTCATCGACCGCGCCTGCTACTGCCCGATCGTCTACAACGCGCTCGAAGCGTTCAAGGAGGAGACGGGCTTCACGCGGTGAGAGCGCCGCATTAGAAGACCGCGCCGAACCGGCGGCGCAGGACCAGCGCGGTGACGGCGGAAATCCCGAGGAACCAGATGAGCCAGTGCAGACGCAGGATGGTCGCGGGCGGATAGCGGATCTCGATCCACGCGATCTCACCGCCGAACAGCGGCAGCTCGGTCGGATAGAGGAGCAGGCTCAGGAGCGAGCCCCGGCGCTCGGAGAGCAAGTGCAGGCCGCGGCCGGCAGACACGCGCTTGGTGACGGCGCGGCCGTCGTCGACGATCCGCAGCTCCGTAGTCACGGCGCGTCGCGGGCGGATGCGCCAGCTCACCTGGCGCTCGGCGAGCACGTGCACCGGCGGCGTTTCCACGGCGATTTCCGCAGGCGCCTGGAGAGCCAACGGCGCCGCGGCGTTTCTCGCCTGCACGGTGAGGATGGCGGCGTCGCCCACGCGAAGAGGTGCGTGACCATAGAAGGCTTCGAGAAACGCGAGCAGCAGGGCCATCGGAACCAGCATCCACAGGAAGGGACGGAGCATCAGCCTCAGGAAGCGCAGGTTGGCCGTGATCAGATCGCGCTGCGCGCGCAGGACGAGCACGGGATCGTCCATGAAGAGGCGGAACTCGAGCAGGTGCGCTTGCGCGACGCCCTTGGCGCGGCGGACGGTGGCCGGATCGGAGGTATGACGGAAGATCAGCAGGATCCCAATGCCGGCAAGAACGCTGATCGGTGCCAAGGTCGCGAGCGCCGCAAGGCCGAGGTCGATCGGGATCACTCCAGATAGCCCAGCCCTTTGAGCTTCTTGACGACTTCCTCCTTGGAGTCGGAATCCTCGAAGTGCGCGAGCTCCTTCTCGATGACGTGCTCGATGAACTCTTCGACCGAGCTGTAGCCCGCGTGACCGGCGATGCGCGCGGCGCGCTGGACCAGGGTCTTGTTGAGCTTGACAGTGGTCTTCATGCTGGCTCCGATGATGTCACATTACGTTGCGGCCGGTCATGCCGGGCGCGGGCGCGACGCCGAACAGGTGCAGAATCGAGACCGTCACGTCCTTCAGCCGCGGGTCGTCGGCCGTTATCTTCCGCGTGCTGAACAGGACGCCGGGAACGTCGGCCGGGTTGATGCAATGATCGGCGATCCAGGCATCCCGGTTGGCTTCGACCATCGAATCGGGCGCGGCGCCGAGCGCGGTCTGCCAGGAGCCACGGTAGCCGCGCGCGTAGCCGATGATGAGATCGGGCGCGACATCGGAACGTGGCGGCTCATACGCCGATTCGATGACCGTTTTCCCGTTATCGCGAAAGGCAAGCAGATCGGCGGTGACTCTCTTCAGCAACGTCTCACGTTCCGCGTCCTGCACGATGCCCTGCTGTTCCCGGCCGGCGAGATTCAGATAGAGACCGTTCAAGCCGAGCGCATAGGCCCGGGTGCGCGACCAATCGACGCGGGCGAATGGCACGTCGTCATCGGCCGGGCCGGGCGTGAGCGTCATGTAGCCGTTCTTGGCGAGCCAGGTGTTCAGGTTCACGGCGCGGTCGAAGGTAGTGAAGCCGTGGTCGGACATGACGATGATGCCGGCGCCGCGGGCGTGATCGAGCACTTCGCCGATGGCGGCATCCACGGCGCGATAGGTCTCGAGCACCTCGGGCATGTGCTTGCCCCAGAGCATGTGCGAATTTTGATCGATGCTGGAGAAGTAAACGAACAACAGGCCGTCATTGAAGCGGCTGAGCGAGTAACGCAGCAGCTTGCGCTCGTCGTTGAAGACCAGCCGGCTCTGTGAGAGGAACTCGGGCAGGGTGAAAACGCCCTGGCGCAGTGCGGAGGTGTCCTCGGCGATGCCCTGCGTGTAGAACGGGCTGGTGGCGCGGGCGATTTCGCGGCTGTAACCCGAGGGCGCGGAGAT
>JASHOO010000184.1 GCA_030041035.1 Bryobacteraceae bacterium
GCGTCGGCGGGAATATAGACGTCGCCCGAAACGCCTTCGAGCGGCCGGTCCGCAATCAGAAAGCCGTAACCATCGCGGTGCATGGAGAGCCGGCCGACAGCGAATTCCCGATTGCCGCGGGTGGCCACGAAATGCCCGGATCGCATCTCAATCAACTCACCGCGGGCTGCCAGCCGCGCCAGCAGCGTTTCCAACTCGGTGCGGCTTCGAATGCGCGGGCCCAACTCGCGTACAAGCTGCTTGAAATTGGCCTTGCCATGCGGCAAACGGAGAATGTGTTCGAGCAGGGCCGCGTCGGTCATACCTCATAGTACTCGCGGGGCGAGATTTCGCTGCAACGCTTGTTGTACTCTGGTCGTCAAGAGGGCGAGGGGTAACGTCATGAAGGCGGCGGATTGCACGTTATTTCTGGCAGCACTTCCGGTTGCACTGCTGGCAGCGCCTGTTCGTGTGGCACGCGTAGGCGAACTGGAAGGCCAGGTGGAGGTGCAGCTCCACTCGTTCGATACCTGGCAGCCGGCGGTGCGCAATCTCCCATTGGTGGAAGGGACCTGGGTGCGCACGGCACCCGGCGCGCGCGTCGAAATCGAGCTGGATGAAGGCAGCGCGCTCCGGCTGGTCGGCGATGCGCTTTGTGAGTTCTCCGATCACACGCGCCTCTCCACAGGGCAGCGCGTAACACTGCTATCGGTCGATCACGGCACGGCGTACTTCACGGGAGAACCGGAACGCCGCGACGCGCTCATCCTGGCGGTTCCCGGAGCACAGGTTACGCTGCGCGTCGGCACGCGGGTACGTCTCGAAGCCAGTGACGCCGCCAGCGGGATCGCCGTGCTGGAAGGCAAAGTGCGATTCTCCTCTCCCGTGGCGGAGCTGGACCTAAGCGAAGGCCAGAGCGCGCGCATCGAGAACAACGGCCGTCCACGCTTCTTCCTGCGCCGCGAGATCACTCCCCTCGATAGCGACGCCTGGGACGAGCAGCGTGACCGGGCGCTTGCCGCCAGCGGCTCGGCCGGCCACTTGCCCGGCCTTCTGTATGGTCTGGTGGATCTCGATTCCGCGGGCGCCTGGGTTCAGACCGATGAACTGGGTTTAGTATGGAAGCCCAAGATCAATGCCGCTTGGACTCCCTATCGCGACGGGCGGTGGGTGTGGTACGACGAACTGGGTTACACCTGGATCGCGAACGAGCCCTGGGGTTGGCTGCCGTTCCATTACGGCCGCTGGATGCAATTGAACGGAATGGGCTGGGTCTGGTCGCCGGGCAAGGGCGTGATGTTCAAGCCCGGTGAAGTCTACTGGCTGCGCGAGGCGAATCTGGTTGGGTGGGGGCCGTTGGCGCCCGGCGAAAGCTGGAGTGCGGCCGGCCTGCCGCGCTTGTATTCGCGACCCAGCACGACGCTCGCCAAATGGTCGCAGGACACCCGCGTGCTGACGCCCATCGATCCCGCCGAAAAGGTCACGACGACCAACGCGGTCTTCGTAATCGCTCTGCCTTCGCCCGCCTGGGACAGCGCGCGCTTTGATGCCGTTCGTCCGGTGTTGCACGCGGGGAGCACGCGCATCGTACCGCTTCTACCGGGTGTGACCTACGAGGCTGACGAAGCGCCGCCTGAACCGCTGGCTCCCGAGGCCCCGCCCGTGCCAGCGCCCGCCGCCGCAGATAACGCGATCGCTGCTGCACAGCCGATTCCGGAGCCGCCGGAAGTTTACTATCCAGCGCCCATTTACACGGGCATCATCGTGGTCAATCCGGACCGTACGCCCGGCTCAGTGCCGCCGGTCACATCGTCTCCCGAGCGCCCACGTTCCCCCGGCCGCGCCGAGCCGACCCCCAAGGTGCCGCAAATGAAAGACCGCCCGGAATACGATCTCTATCAAGCGATCGCGAATGAACAGAACCCGAAAAGAAGGCTCGAACTTCTGGATCGATGGAAGGAGAGGTATCCCGCGAGTGAATTCGTCGAGATCCGCCGCGATCTTTTTTTACAGACCTATTCCGCACTGCGGCAGCCGGAAAAGGTGATCGCCGTGGGCAACGAAACCCTGCGAACCAATCCGCGGGACTTCACTGCCGTGTATCTCATGGCGCTCAACATCCCATTAGTCGCTAAGCCGACGTCAGAGGATCTCGCTTCAGGTCAACAAGCCGCCAATCGGCTCCTGGCCCGCCTGGACAGATTTTTTGGCCCGAGCCGAAAGCCGCCCGCTGCATCCGACGCGGTCTGGTCGCAAGCCCGCACGCAAACCGAAGCGCTGGCACACACCGCACTCGGATGGATTGCATTGGAGAGCAGGGACGATGAAACCGCCGAGAAGGAATTCACCACGGTCTTGCAGGCGGCGCCGAATGCGAGCACGGCCGCCGGCTGGCCCGTGGACAGCGCCCAGGTTTCTTCATGGCTGGGAACGGCCATCGCACGCGAGGCAATGCACCTGAAGAGACCGGAGCGATACCCGGAAGCCCTGTTCCAGTTCGCGCGCGCAGCCTCTCTCGATGTATCGCAAGGCGGTCTGCCGGCCACGGCTCGGACTTCTTTTGAAAATTATTTCGTCGGTGTGTTCAATCGCTATCATGGGGATGATCCGGCCGAGATGGCGAGGCTGCGCGAACTCGCGAAAGCGAGTGCATTCCCCCCGCCGGGCTGGACGCTGTCGGCTAGTGGTCGCGCTCCGTCACCAGCTCCGTGATGCCGCAGAGTGCACGCTGGTAGGGTGATTCCGGAAACTCCGCGATCAATTGTCGCGCCTTGTCCGTGAACGCTTGCGCGCGCTCGCGCACGCGCTCGATGCCCTGGTGGTTCTCCACCAAGGCCAATATCTGCGCGAAAGGCACATTCTCATAGTGGCGATCCACCAGCACTCGCTCCACGGAGAGGCGCTCCTCGGCAGTGGCACGTTCGAGCGCATACACGAGCGGCAGCGTGACCTTGCCTTCGCGCAAATCGCCGCCCACCGGTTTGCCCAGCGTCTGCTCGCGTGCCGTGAAATCCAGAATGTCATCCACCAACTGAAAGGCCATGCCCAGATTCCAGGCGTACTCGCCCAACCGTTCCTCGGTCGCTGAATCCGCTCCGGCCACCAGCCCGCCGAGCCTGGCGCAAACCGAGAACAGGCAGGCGGTCTTGCGGTCCTCCAGCTCCATGCAATCGGCTTCGGTGACATCAATGCGCCCGATGCGCTCCAATTGGATCAGCTCGCCCTCCACCATCATCTGCGTCAGCCCGATGAGCAGGTCGAGAATGTGAAAATTCCGTTCGCGCAGCGCCATCTGGAACGCCTGCATGTACAGCCAGTCGCCCCCCAGCACGCAGGTATGATTTCCCCACTGCATGTTGGCTGAGGGGCGGCCGCGTCGTGTCTCGGCGGCGTCAATCACGTCGTCGTGCACCAGCGTCGCGGCATGAATCATCTCCACCACCGCGCCCAGCCGGATCGCGCTCTCCCCGCCATCGCCGATTAACTTGGAAGATAGAAGCAGCAGCGACGGCCGCAACCGTTTCCCGCCGGCCTCCTGCAAATACTGCCCAATAGCCGTGATGGCATCCACCGAAGCCACCGATTCCCGGCTGATCTCCTTCTCCACGCGCTCCAGATCGTCGCGGACCAGATCGAACACTTCGCGCGCAGTGACAGCCTGGCCCAGCTTGCCAAATCCCATCAGAATGAAACCAGTTTACCTGCCCACGCTTCGAGCCGCAAATCAAGCGAGGGTATCAAGTTCTCTCCGGATGAAGCGGCGTGCAGTCACACGGCGATCTTTTCAACTTGCGACAGCCAAACAAGATTCAAGCAATATAGGGTGCGATATGAAATTATTGCCGCAACCGGCCGACACGGGTATTGAGCGCCTTTTCACCCCATCCATTGCGGGTTATGCGCCGTCCCATCGAATTGGGCCGTGGTTTTAAATGGCTCGAACATCCCGGTCTCGGCTGGCTGCGCGGTCTTTGCCAGTAGCTTCGTCATCTCCTGCTCGGTCATCGGCTTGAATGTCTCCGCCGCTTGGAACGCCTGCCCCAGCCGCTCCATCGATTCGCAACCGTTAATCACCACCGAAGTCGGCAGACTCAACGCGTAATGCAGGCACTCCATCGGAGTCACGACGCCGCTTTTTAGGACGTTGCCATCGCCCATCGACTTCATCCCCAGCACCGCGATCCCTTCCTTTACCAGGCGCGGCACCACATGGTGACCGAAGCTGCGGAAATGCGCGTCCATCACATTGAGCGGCATTTGGCAGGCGTCGAAATGAAACTTGTGCTGCGCGGCCTCATCCAGCATACGCAGATGCACGAGCGGATCCTTGTGTCCCGTGAAACCGACATAGCGAACCTTGCCCGCCTTCTTCGCCTCCAGCACCGCCTCCAGCGCGCCGCCTTGGGCGAAGAACCTGTCCGGATCTTCGAGACGGATGTTCTCGTGATACTGGATCAAGTCGATGTGGTCGGTTTGGAGCCGGCGCAGGGATTCATCGATCTGTGCGGCCGCCGCTTCTTTCGTACGCCCGTCAAATTTCGTCATGAGGAACGCCTTCTGGCGATACCCGTCGCGCAAAGCCCTGCCCATGCGGATTTCGCTTTCGCCGTCATGATAATCCCAGCAGTTATCCAGAAAGTTCATGCCGCGATCGAGGGCGCTGCGCACAATGCGGATGCCTTCCCCGGCGTCCTTCGGCGTCCCGATATGATAACCGCCCAGACCGATGGCGGAAACCTTCTCGGCCGTCGTGCCCAGCTTTCGATAAATCATTCGACTCCACTCCTTCGAGCGCTCATCCCATGCTCGCCAGCACCTTCATGGCCTGCGAATGTGCCATTACCACGTTGGGGTCGCGTTGCAACGCCTCGAGATAATGCCTCCGGAACTCGCCGCCACCTTCCGCCGGCGCCACCAACTCACGCGCCTGCGCCAGAAAGCGCTCCGCATCAGCCGGCGTTATGGCAGGCTCTTTCGCGTCCAGCGCCTCGTCGATCAGCACCACCAGCTCCGAGAGCTCATGCAGCCACGCAAACCAGGGATCATGCAACACCAGCTCCAGCAACTGCCCACGCGAACGGATGCGCGCGATGTCGTGATCATACGACGCCGACTCGGAATCCAACAGCGTTTTGTGCAGCCGTAGCAGTTCGTTGCGCAGATCCGTCAGGCGAGGGCGAATCCCATCCGGTTCGGACGAAAACGACGACATTGCACTAAAGACAGGTTAGCGTGTTTCGCGGCGGCGCGGACTCGTGCCTGCGCAGCCAATGTGAACTGCTTCTCTAATCGGCCCCGGCGGCGCGCGTCTTAGCCTCATCGATCTGGCGCACCCGGTAGTATCCGCCGACAAGCGCCGATGGAATCGAGAGAAACATCAGCCCAATCGAATACCACAGCGGCTGCGTGGTCGGGTAGTACTGCACTTCAAGAATGCTCGCTACCACGGAGAGGGCCGCCAGCCCCAGCGCGTGCTTCATTTCGGACCGGCCGGCGAGCAGCGCGGTCGTATACCCGCCCAGTGCAATAAAGAAGAACCCCGTTCCCAGCCGGTACGCAAAGTACGCTGGATCGGGCGGCTCGCCCGGCTGCGGCATAATTTCCGGCGCCACCGCCGTCAGAATGGTGTCTCCTCCCAATTGAGACACCAGCATCACCACGTACCCCAGGACTAGCGCCAGCAGACTGCGCACCATCAGCGATTATGATACACGAGACCTGATTCCTCACCTCCTTTTCGCCGGGCGTAAAATGCTCCTAGTCATGCCCGTGCGCTCGCCATTCTCCCGGAAAGAACACAGTCTCCAACACGTATTGCGATCGTTGTGCACTGCGTTGCTCGTCTCCTCTGCCGCCTCCGCAGTTGATCTGAACGGTCTCACTGCCATCGGTCCACTCGCCAGTTACACCAAATCGGCAGACGGTATCACCATCACTTGCGCGGACCAGTCACAGGTGCGGTTCCAGGTGCTGGCCGCCGATCTCATCCGCGTTCGCGCTTCCCTGGGCCATGGCCTTCCGGCACGCGACCACTCCTGGGCGATCGCGAAAACCTCGTGGGACGTTCCAAGGTGGATCCTTCAGGAAGAGCCGAACGACCTGGTACTCACCACCGACGAACTGGAACTGGTAGTTCATCGCTCGCCCGTCCTCGTCGAGTTCCGTGATGCCGCGACGCATCACGTCATCAATTCCGACGCTCGCCCCATGGCCTATGATCCGAAATCCGGCACGGTCGCCGCAGCTAAGAAACTCGGTTTGGAGGAACACTTCTACGGCTTGGGCGAGAAGGCGGCGCGCCTCGATAAGCGCCGCGGCCAGTTCACCATGTGGAACAGCGACACGCCCGGCTATCACGAGGGCACGGATCCCATCTACCAGGACATTCCTTTCTACCTCGGCTGGCAGGATGGCGTCGCCTACGGCATTTTCCTCGATAACAGCTTCCGTACGAATTTCGACTTCGGCGCCAACCTGGATGGGTATACGGCCTTCTCCGCGGAAGGCGGCGAGATGAATTACTACTTCTTCTGGGGGCCATCGATCAAAAAAATTCTCGGCCGTTATGCCGACCTCACGGGCCGTATGCCCATGCCGCCCAAATGGGCGCTGGGCAATCAGCAGAGCCGCTGGAGCTATTTTCCCGACACACTAGCCGAACAGATCGTCAGCCGTTACCGTGCCGAAGATCTGCCGCTCGACGTCTTGCACCTCGACATCCACTACATGAACGGGTACCGCGTCTTTACCTGGAGCCCGCAGCGCTTTCCTGATCCTTCCGGTTTCACCGCGAAACTGCGGAAGGAGGGCGTGAAGGTCGTGGTGATCGTCGATCCGGGCGTCAAGTACCAGTCGCCTGTTCCGGGCGCGACCGACCCCACCTCCAATCCTGAGCTGGCGCCCCAGGACCAGTCCTACTACATCTTCAATCAAGGCCTGGCCAATGATTACTTCCTCAAGCGCAAGAATGGCCAGTTGTGGATCGGCGAGGTGTGGCCGGGCAAAGCGGTTTTCACCGACTACACGATGGAAGCCGCTGCCACCTGGTGGGGAGACGCCTTGCGCGCTTATACCGACCACGGTGTTGCCGGCATCTGGAACGATATGAACGAGCCATCGGACTTCATCGACCAGACCGGTAAAACGCAAATGGATATCATCACGTATGACGGAGGAGCCTACACGCCCTATGCCGAAAACCGCAATGTTTTCGCGCTCAACATGGCGCGGGCGACGTACGAAGGCCTGATGCGCCTTCGTCCCGACCAACGGCCCTACATCATTACCCGCGCGGCCTACGCCGGCATCCAGCGTTACTCCACCATGTGGACCGGCGACAACACGGCCACGTGGGACACGCTCGCGCTCAGCATCCCTATGTACGAAACGCTCGGCCTCTCCGGCGAGCCCTTCGTGGGTGGCGACATCGGCGGCTTTATCGGCCGCACTAACGGCGAATTGATGTCTCGCTGGTATGAGCTGGGTTTTCTGACGCCTTTCTGCCGTAATCACGCCGAAATCACCGCGTACGATCACGAGCCGTGGCGTTTCGGCTCTTACTACGAGGGAATCATACGCAAGTACCTGAAGCTCCGCTACCGCCTCTTGCCGTTTCTCTATAACGAGCTTGAGGAGGCGCATCGCACCGGCGTCCCGATCTTCCGGCCTCTGCTGTTGAACTATCAGAACGACTACAATACGATCTCCATCGACGATGAATTCATGGTGGGTGCGGACCTTTTGGCCGCACCGGTTCTCCGCCCCGCCGAGACCCGCCGGCTTGTGTATCTGCCCGAAGGGACCTGGTTTGATTTCTGGACGGGCGGCCAGTTCAAAGGCGGCACGACGATTCAGGCCGACGCGCCGCTTGAGACGATTCCGCTGTTCGTTCACGCCGGCGCCATCATTCCCATGGGTCCGGAGATGAACTATGTCGGCGAAAAAACCGGCCCGCTAACGTTCAACATTTATCCCGGCGCCCAGGGTCGCGTGGACTTATCGCTCTATGAAGATGATGGCGTCAGCCAGGGGTATCTCAATGGCACTGTGCGCCGGACCACCGTAAGCTACCAGGCAACTGCTGCCGGAGCCGAGATCCACGTATCTGCGCCGGCTGGCAGCTACCAGCCGGGAAGACGCACCCTGATCTTCAGCGTTCGTCTCGCGCCCGCCGCAAAGGAGGTTCTGTTGGACGGCCACCCGCTTCCATCCGTCCGCTCCGGCCAGACTGCACCGGGCTGGAGCAAATCCGGAGATTCCCTTTGCATCCAATTTGACGACAACGGCCAGGAGCGGATCGTCCAAATTCGATAAGGGAAAACGGACCGGGCCAGATCCACGGGTCACGCCTTGGCGATGGCGACTCCCGCCATCGAATCCGCGCTGCCGTAATACAGGAACCACTCGTTTCGGAACCGGACTAGTCCCTCGGTGAATGTCGTCCCCGCGGCGTACTGGCCCGTTTTTTCGAACGGCAATTCAGGTTTGATCACCGGCTCGTCCGTGCGGGCAATCAGCTTGGACGGATCATCCGCGGCGAACACCGCTTCACCGGCTGCGTAAGTGTTCGGTGCGAGCGAAGGGTCGCCTCCTCCCGAAGCGTTTTTGCCGTTGTACAGCACCAAGATGCCTTTTTGAGTCAGCACCGGGGGCGGACCGGCCTCGGGGAACGAACTATCGAAGCGCCCCGCACGCTTGGCAAGCACCACGATGGGTTCGCCGTTCGTATCCTCCACCGGCTTCCAATGGATCAGGTCATCCGAAGTGGCCAGCCGGATCGTTCCTTCACCCCAGTACATCCAGTATTTGCCGCCGATTCGCACCGCGATCAACCGGGAACCTTCGACCTGCGTCACCATGGCCGCCGATTTATACGACAGCGCGCCGTATTTGCCTTCTGTACCCAGCGCCGGGCCGTGCTTGATCCAGTTGATCAGGTCCTTCGACGTAGCGATGGCGACGTCGGTCTTCTTCCGGTTCCACTGCGTGTAAGTGAGAACGTAGGTGTCATCTTCACTTTCAACGATGCGCGGATCTTCACAGCCACCCGGCCATTCGCGGTCTTTCTGCGCATCATTGTCCGGGTAGAGCACGGGCTCTGAGCGGCGGCTGAAGTGGATTCCATCCTCGCTTTCCGCCAGGCCAAGCCGCGAAGTGTGCCCTCCGATTTGCATTTCGCCGGTGTCATCCTCCGCGCGATACAAAACATAAACCTTGCCGTTGCGCACAATCGCCGCCGGATTGAACGTGTGCAGCGCCTCCCGGCGGACCGGCTTACCATCAACCGGGTTGCGGAAGAGCGCATTCTTGTCCGGCGTGATCACGGGATTGGAGCCCGGCGGCCGCACAAACGGCCCGATCTGCCAGTCGACAGGCTGACTTCTCGAAACCGCGACGGGCCAGATCCCGGCCAGCACCAGGATTGACATCCATTCTCGGTTCATGCGGAACCGCTACTGTACCAGTTCCTGGCGCCGCTCAGCATTGACGGCGCCATCGGCCAACCCCGCACTCTGATGCTGCTGGGAAGCTTGAATAACGCGGCGTGCCTCGCTCTTGTCTGCCGAACAGAGATGTCGCATACTCGATTTGGCGGGTGGAGGGGATCTTGGGTGCGCTGGTACGGGAGATCAAATTCGCGGCGCGGATGCTGCGGAAGAATCCGGCTTACACGGCCGTCGGCGCACTCGCCTTGGGGCTGGGTATTGGCGCCAACACCGCCGTCTTCAGTTTCGTTTACGGTCTGCTGCTTCGCCCCCTGGCTTTCCAGGATCTCAACCGGCTGACGCTGATTTGGGAAACGGTTCCAGGTAGCGGCGGCCGCAGCGGCGTTTCACCGGCAAATCTCTTGGAGTGGGAAAAGCAAAACCATGTCTTCGAACGCTTGGCCTTCTACCGGCCCTGGGATGCAACCGTAACGGGCTCGGGCGAGCCGGAACGCCTGGATGCCTGCCAGGTTTCTCAAGACTTTTTCCGCCTACTCGATGTCGCCCCCGCACTGGGCCGGACTTTTTCGGAGGAGGCGTACCAGTCGGGTCACGATCAGGTTGTGGTTTTGAGCCATGGGGTTTGGCAGCGGCTTTTCAGTAGCGACGCGCAAATCGTCGGCAAAACCGTCGAGCTCGGAGGGCGCGCCCAAACCATCATCGGAGTCTTGCCCCCGAACTTGGAGTGGCCGGTCGGAAACGAGATCTGGTCGCCGCTGTCCCTTACCGAGAGGGAGAAACGGGAACGCCAGGAACGCTCCGTGGCCGTGCTGGGCCGCCTCAAACCGGGCGTCTCTTTAGCTCAGGCGCAGGCTGAAATGGCCATGCTGGGACGGCGGCTGGCGCAGCAGTATCCGGATAGCAACGATGGTTGGGGCGTCAGACTGGCAATTCTGCCGGGCGGGGATCAGGAGGTCACGCGCTCGTTCCTGCTGGTGCTCATGGGAGGCGCAGCCTTTGTCCTGTTGGTGGCCTGTGCCAATGTGGCCAGCCTGCAGCTGGCACGGGCCATCCAGCGTCAGAAAGAGATCGCACTGCGCACGGCTCTAGGTGCCAGCCGCTGGCAACTGCTGCGGCAGGTTCTGACCGAGAGCATGCTGCTGTCGCTGGTCGGCGCAGCCATTGCCGTTGCCGTCGCCGCTGGCGGCGTACACCTCATCAAAACCAGCCTCCCTGCGCTACAGGCCAGCCACGTCCCCGGTTTCTCGCGCCTTCAGGTGGGAGCAGGCGACCTCGCTTTTGCGCTCGCCGCCGCCTTCCTCACGGCCATCTTCTCCGGTCTTGCGCCGGCGACCCGGTTGTCCAGGCTCGACCTGAATGAGACCCTCAAGGAAGCCGGAAGGGGTTCCTCTGCCGGATCTTACTCGCTGCGCTTGCACAGCATTCTTGTCGTATGCCAGGTGGCCGTGGCGCTGGTTCTGATGGCCGGCACGGGCTCCATGGTGAATGGCTTTTCGCGCCTGGCCGACCGTCAACGGCAGGATTTCGACTCCAACCACATTCTGACTGTGCGCATCACACCGCCGCTTTCCAGATACCAAACTCCGCACCAGCGGGCCGCGCTCTACGCACGGGTTCTCGATCGGTTACAGGCGCTTCCTGCCGTGAAATCCGCGGCAGCCGTCAGCTTGCTGCCCGCAGCAGGAGACTGGCGGAATCGGGCTTTCTCTGTGGAAGGGCCCCAGGTTACGGAGCGCCGCACCAAGCTCCTGGCCGACGCCGAATCGGCGAGCGCGAGCTACTTCCAGACGATGCGGATTCCGCTGCTCGCGGGCCGTGAATTCACACGGCAGGATGGTGAGCAGACAACGCCGGTCGCCGTCATCAGCAAAAGCCTCGCGCAGCAGTTCTGGCCTGGGCAGGACCCGATCGGCCGGCGCCTCAAACTGGGCCTGCGAGAGTCCAGCGAGCCGTGGCTTACCATTGTCGGAATTGTCAGTGATGTTAGGCAGTTCATGTTTGATCCCAAGTCGCCGCCCAAGATTTACGTCGCGAGCGAACAGGCGCCTGATGCTTCCATGTATGTGGTCATTCGCACGTCGGGAGATCCTGATGCGCTGATCCCCGGCCTGCCCGCATTGCTCGCTGCGATCGATCCGAAACTGCCCCTCACTCAAGCGAAATCCATGGACGACTTCCTGGATGAGGAAGCGGCAGGTGTCGGTATTGCCAGCCAGCTGGTGGGCAGTTTCGGGTTCGTCGCCCTGGTTCTTTCGGCTGTCGGCATTTATAGCTTGATCGCCTATTCCACTTCACAACGCACGCATGAGATCGGGATTCGCATGGCGCTGGGAGCCGAGCGGCGCGACGTGATGTGGATGGTACTCCGGCAAGGATTGGAACTGGGGCTGGCCGGCGTCGTCATTGGTACGGCTGCCGCACTCGGATTAACCCGGTTGCTGGCGAGCTTCCTCTATGGAGCGGTGCCGGCTGACGCCGGGACATTGGGCCTCAGCAGCACTTTGCTGACTGTCATGGCTCTGACTGCCAGCTACATCCCCGCCCGCCGGGCCACTGCGGTCGACCCCGCCCTTACCCTGCGCGTCGATTGAAATCGGTAATTGTGGTCAAACCACCGGGCAGCCTGGACCTCCGCCTCGGGGAGGTCACCTCGAAGACGACACTGGTCCGAACGCTCCAGCTATCGCTGCGCTATTCGTTCTAAGCGCTCGTTCAGACGGGTTCGATGTCGAATGGGCCTAATCACTTCCTACGTCAAGAGAGCGGCTGCGCCACCTGTGCTTTCGGAGTCGCACCAGAATTAGAGTACGGGCGGGGCAGGCTGCGGCTACGGGTGCTCGCACCAGTGTCCCAACGTGACTGGCAAACGATGCCCACAATGAGTCCGATGCCGAGCCCTAACAGGAAGCCCGTTACTTCTCTCTGACTCGGATTTCGCGCCACTGAAACCTCCTCTAGGATCCACACTCAGTGTAGGACAACCTAAGTGGAGAGTCTCGAATGCGACCGGAGAATCCGTACGATCGCTCACGGTTTCGGAATCCCAATAGAACCCTATAACAACTGCTCTTGTGGGATGCCATCCAGATGCGTCGGGGCAGACATAGCCACCACAGTGGCGCCAATCCGCCGCGATATCTGAAAGATACCGCCGACGGAGATCAAGCCAGCCAGCTTGCGGTTGGCCAGCGCGGTCATCCCAATGGAAGCAGCGCAACCGCAACGGGAACAATCGGGGTCACCGCCGAACTGGCAGGGCACGACTGCGGTTTTGAGATCTGCGGAGAGGACGTGCGTCGTGCACGCAAAAATGCAATCGTGAGGTGAAGCGGGCGGCGTCAGAAATGCCCGGATCATGCTTTCGGACATGTCCAGTTTGGTAAACC
>JASHOO010000016.1 GCA_030041035.1 Bryobacteraceae bacterium
TGCTGCGCCACCAGCAGATCACTCTTGGCCTGAGCTTCGGCCAGCTTCTGCTCCAGCTGACGCAACGCCGATTTCAGATTCTCCACCTGCGTCCTCTGATCGGCGATCTGCTGATTGAAGCTCTCGGCCATCTGCTGATAACTCATGGCGCGTTCCAGGGCAGCCCGCGCCAGGTCGTCGTGCTTCTTGTCGACCGCCAGCTCGGCCTTACGCATCCACTCGGCGTGCTTGCCCTGATTGTCGGTCTGCTTCTTCTCGAGCAGGTGCTGGTCGGCGATGGAGATCGCCACTTGGGTTTTTACCTGCATGAGTTGGTTCTCCATGTCCAGGATGACCTGCTTGATCATTTTTTCGGGGTCCTCGGCCTTATCGATGAGGTCGTTGAGATTTGCCCGAACCAGTGTTGAAACTCGTTCCAGTAGTGCCATAAAAAGCCTCCCTTCCTCTCTTCGTTTGCATTATTTCTTCGCCTCGCCGCCCCCATCCGGCCTTGGCGATTTGTCCCCGATCGAGCGAACCTTGCTCAATAGATCCGACAGCTGCATGCCCGAAAGAGTTTCGAACAGCGCCGGGATCTGCGCCGCCATCTTGGTCAGGTCTCCAGTCACCTTGTTCAAACCGGCGGCATCGCCGTTCCCGGTAGAAACGATGGTGATTTTGTCCACATTCGCTAATGGCGATGCCAATGCCCGCACCACATCCGGCATACTGGCGAATAATTTGTCGATTACTGCCGCCTGGTTGTACTCCTGATAGGCCTCCGCCTTTACATTCATGGCCCGCGCTTCCGCGTCACCCTTCTTGAAAATGATCTCGGCCTCGGCCTCGCCCTGTGTACGCGTAGCATTAGCGTGCCCTTCGGCTTCGGCGATGAGCCGCTGCTTTTCGGCAGCCGCTAGGGTTTCAATGCGCTGGCGCTCGATTTCCGCCTGCTTGAGCACGGTAGCGATCAGCTCGCGCTCACGGCGCTGGATCTCGGCTTCCTGCACCTTGATCTGCTGCTCTTTCTCGACCTGCTGCACCTTGACCTGCTCGGCGATCACCTGCTGCTGCATGACGTTGGTCTGAATCTCGTAGGCTTTATCGGCTTGAGCCTGCTGTTTCTTGACGGTTTCGAGATACGCGGCTTTCTTCACATCGAGGTCGCGCTGCGCCTCGGCCTGCTTGGCCTGCGATGCGGTTTGGGCCTCGATGCGTTTCTGATCGGCCTCGGCTGTTGCGACCGCGGCGGCCAACTGCGCGGCTGCCGTCGCGACTGCCGTATCACGGGTGGCTTCGGCCGCAGCCACGTCAGCGTCACGCTTGATGCGTGCCACGTCCGGCTTGCCCATGTTGGTGATGTATTCGTTCTTGTCGCGAACTTCCTTGATGGTGAACGAAATCACCTCGAGCCCCATTTTGTTCATGTCGGCCGCACAGGTGGAGCGCATGCGTTCGCCCACCATTTCCGGCTGCTTGACGATTTCTTCCACCGTCAACTGGCCGATGATGCCGCGCAAGTGACCCTCCATCACCAGCCGGATCAGTCCTTCCCGCTCCTGCGGCGCCTTGGTGAGAAACTGCTCGGCGGCGGTGAGAATCGATTCCGGATCGCTCTTCACCTTGATTTGCGCCACGGCCTCGACGGTCACGGCCACGCCCTGTTTAGTGTAGAGATCCTGCTGCGGCGCGACATCGAACGACATGAGCTCGAGCGACAGCCAGCGGCAGTTTTCGATCATCGGGAAAATCACCGTCCCGCCGCCCTTTACCACGCGCGGGCCGCGAAAGCCATACACCACCAGGGCTTCGTGCGGGCCCGCCTTACGAAACAGCCGAGCGAACATGCTGAAGACGAGAATCACCGCCAGCAGCGCCAACGCAACAATCACGAACCATGGAATGTTTTCCATATACTCTCTCCTGTGCAGGCTTTCACGCCTGCTTACTACTCTCCTTTCCCGCAGAACCCTCTTCTGTGCCGGACAATTCATCCCAGCGCCTGACATACGCGATCCCTTGCTCGTAGCGCGTCACCACGACTTCCGTATCGTTCGGAATCGCGGTCCCATCGTCGCTACGCGCCGGCGCGCTACGGCGCGTTCCTTCCTGCGAAAAGATCAACTCTCCGGTGCCGCCGGCGCGAATCGGGCTGCTCAAACGGCCGAGGACGCCTTCCATGCGGTAATCTTCCGGATCGAGGGTGCGATCCTGCTCCGCGAATTGCCGGATGATGACGAAAACCAGGACCGCGCCCGCGAGGCCGATCGCCACCGATACCAGCAACGCCGCCACGAACCACAACGCGGAATGCTCGGTCAGCAGATATCCCGTGCCACCGAACCAGGCGAGAAACGCCACGGTGGTCCCAAAATTCAGGTAGGGCGTTCCATGCCCTCCGCCGGCATGCCCCATATGCACGTGCCCGACGTGGAAATGGATGATCCCCAAGTGCAAGTGAAACGTACCCAGCACCGAAAGCAGGCTCAGGAAGAACCCCACGAAAAAGCAAATCAGATAAAATTCCGCCCAGGTCATGTTACTTGCCTCCTGTTCCGCGCGGGCGGCTGGAGCACCTCGAACAACCGGTCGGCCAGACCGGGCGTTTCGAGAATCGCATCCAACAGCACCAGGCACTTCCGCGACTCCGGATGCCGCGCCAGATGCAGCAGGGCCTGGCTCACCTCCGGGTCACGCCGGAACCGCTCTGCGCCCGAGATCAGCCACAGATCGAGCTTGTCTTCGAGCGCGCCCACGTCCGAGATCAATTCGGTTTCAAAGCCCTCGGGATCATCCACGAGGTAGCCGGGGTGCACCTTGAAAAACTTCGCCAGCAGCAGGCGCGTTTTATTGGTGAGGTGCGGCCGCGCTCCGTTCTCGATCTGCGACAGATACGCCTGGCTGATGCTGGTGCCCAGTTCCTTCTGAATGGCGCGCACCACCTCCTGCTGCGTCATCTCGCGGCCGAGGTCGCGCAGCGCACCCTCCATCTCCCGTAAGTAGCGGATCTTTTGTCCCAGCCTCATAATCCCTAATTGCTATTTTTATATCGCAATTAGCAATAATATGCAAGGGGAATATGAGGCGCTTTTTCAATAAGTTATGGGCGGCGATTAATCCGGTGCGGGCCCGGCTTTGCGGTAGATGATGTCACGCACGCGCAAAAACCACTCCGCTCCCGGCGGCGATGCGGTTGCGGGCGATTGGCACCATTCCTTTTTGTCGGCGCCTCCGGCCCGATGCAGGATTTCCGCACGAAGATCGATCCCCCGACCTTGGAGCGCGCGCGCCAGCGACAAGTCCTGCACCGCATTGCGATGGATCAGCTCCCGCACGCTGAGCCGCTCCTTCCGTCCGGGTTCGTGCGCGTTGCATAAGAAGTTGCGCAGCGGTCCGTATACCGCAGCGTCGGCCCGTGCCGTTACGGGAGGAAGGACCACATTGTGTTTCACCGGGATCGCGGGCGCCACGGCAGGCGTCACCCGCACCTCCATCGGGTACATGATCCAGCCGCGTCCGACTTTCATGAGCACTTCCAGCCGCACGCGCTGCACTTCGGTTTTGGCCGGGACCCAGATGTCCAGCCAGTAGCACACCGTGTTCTGGCCGGGGATGGGCAACGGCAGATAGGGCAGAGTGTCGAAGGCCGGCAATTTCACCGGTTCCAGCACGTCGGGAATCCAACCCGCATCCGTCTTCACGAACAGCTCTTTATAAAGCGTGATCTGGAATATGTCGGGCGGATTGGTCTGGACATAGATGAAGAACGGCTCGCGCTCGGGCGCCGTCGCAGCAATGTGGAACGATGCAAACGCGTTGCGCGCCACAGCGGGCGAAAGAATCTCGCGCGGCTCAGGCGTCCGGTCAACGGAGACCACGTCGCCGAAGGGGTCCACTCGCTGAAACTCCGACAAGACGCGTAGGGACTGCGAGTGCACCGGTCCGGCCAGCAGGAGACAATACAACACCCGCCGGCTTAGCAACGATCCGTCCTGCCGGCCGGCCGGACAATCCGGAGCCCCGGGCGCATCCTATGGAGCCGTGTTAAACCGCGTCATTGCCTGATAGATCCAGACCCCCACCACGCCTACGGCCAGGCATGCCGACGCCCATCCCAGTCCTTTGGTATATGGGCTGAGCCGACTCAGTTTGTGCTGAATCTCGGTCTGTTCGGCCGCAGCGGCCTTCTGTGTTGAATCGAGGAACAACTGATCATCCTCCCGCATCGTGATCAACGAGCGATAGATCATCAGAATGACAAACGCCGTGGTGACCGCCCCCCAAGCGAAGAGAAGCCACGTCAACGGAGAAAGACCGGACATAGGTTTCCTCCCTAGCCGTATATAGGTAGAAAAAAAAGCCGCTTAAGTCAAGGGGGTAGGGGTCATGCGTGTGCTTTCCGGCTCCATTCGCGGATCGACCGCGCTTGTTCCGGCGCGATGTGCAGAAACTCGAGGAACAACTGGTGATCTTCGGGGGCCGACTTCTCGAATTCGATGTGCCACCGGTGCATGTCGGCTTCCGAGAAGCCCGAAGCTTTCATAATCGCAACCCATCTATCTTTGGTCATGTTCTTCACCTTTCTAAACGCTTTTTTGTTTTGCATCAGCCGCAGGATGGCCCGCTGGTGAGTCCGGAGCATCTGGATCTCCCGGTTCAGTTCCACCAGGCGCCGGCGCAAAACCTGCTCCGCATCGCCTCCGGTCCGGCTCACGATCGACCGGATGTCGGATAGCTTCAGGCCCGCGTTGCGATACAGACAGATCTGCTCGAGATGGCGTAGTTCCTGCTCCCCGTAGCGCCGGTAGTTGCCGGTGCTGCGTGCGGCCGGCTTGAGCAGACCAATCGATTCGTAGTAGAGGAGTGTGCTCCGGCTCAGACTACAGCGCCGCGCCAGTTGGGAAACCGTCCACATCGGCAGCTTCCACTATGAACCCTGAAGCTGTAGACAGGTCAAGAGCCAGAATCTGCGCGAGCCGTGCCTGCCCTACCCGGCCACCGGCTACTGAAAGGCCATCACCACGTCCACGAGATTCGTTCCGGGACGCACGTGGAGGGAGTTGCTGATCGATCTCACCTGAATGTGAAGCGCATCGAGCATGCCACGGATGTATTCATTCACGTAGGGAACATCCATGGGATCTCCCTCCCGAAGCTTCCACAGTTTGCGGGCTTTTTGCTCGAGTTCGGGGCCGAACCCGCTGATCTGCAAGCCGGCGAACAAAAACTGCACACCTTTTCGAACCTGAACGGTCAAATCCACGACGTTGCCGTTTTCGTGGAAAGAACGCACCGGTTTGGATGAAACGTTGAGATAGCCTTTGCGCTTCAGCACGAGTTCCATGCTCTCGATGCTCGCCAGGATTTGCTTCCAGTTGGCCAGCCTGCCCTCGGGGAATCGGGCGGCTGCCCCCATTTCATCCACAGGCAAGCCGGGGCCGGCCAGCTCGACCTTGCCCAGCGTCCACGCGGGCCCTTCATTGATCTCGACATTCACCGTGGACGTAGCGGCGGCCGGATCCGCAATCGTGACATGCGGAAAGGATACGGAGAGATGCCCTTTCTCCTCATACAAGGGCCGAACGTTCAGCTCCAGCATGCGGCGGAACAAGCGGTCGGTATAATCCGCGCCTGGGGCAACTTTGACGATGGCTCGCTCGAGCGTCACGTTGTCGAGAGCCGCGTTCCCGGAGAAAACCACTTCGCCAATTTTGGGCAGGTTGGCGGGAACAAAGACGACGGCCATGGTTCCGCGCGAAAGATCCGTTTCATCTTTCATCACGATCTGGTCCTGCCGCTTGTTTTGCCGCAGCCAGGTTTCGATTGCCTGTTGATAGTAGGCGGCCGCGTGCTCGTTTTGCGGCATTTGCGGGCGAGCGAATGGGCTGGTGGCGGCCAGGTCCCGCCAGAGCGTGGCGTCATCGACGCCGGGAATGTCGACGATTACCTGGGTCTCGGCGGGCTCCTCGACCACTTGCAGAGTCAGCGAGAAGCCCACGACGTTTGCCCGGGTCTTCGCGTCATAGCGATAATTCACGGAAGCAAAAAAGCCGGTCTCGAACAGCTTCCGGTTCGCGGCGTCGAAATCGTCGCGCGTTACGGATTGGCCGGTGCGCAGGCCGGAGGCGGCCACGATATCCGCCGCCGAGAGCCGCTCGTTTCCGACCACACGGACTTCGTAGAGCGGTGCCTGGGCGAAAGCAAGACCACTCAACGCTGTGCAGGCGGTCAACCACGAAAGGGCGGCGTGCCCCGCATGCATGTTCTTTCCGCTTATTTCGGCTTGTAGGCGATGCAGTCGATCTCGACTTTCATTTTGGGATCGGCGAACCCGGTTTCGACTGTCGTGCGCGCGGGTTTGTCGTCTCCGAAAAACTCGGCATATACCTGGTTCATGGCGCCGAAATCCTTGGCGTCGACGAGAAAGACCGAGCACTTCACCACGTCGGTCATAGCGGCGCCGCAACCCTCGAGAATCCGCTTGATATTGGTCAGTACCAGGCGTGTTTCGTGCTGGATGTCGCCGTAGGACATTTTATTGGTTGCCGCGTCAATCGGACCTTGTCCGGCAACGTAGATGAAATCTCCCGCGCGTACCGCTGGAGAATAAGGGCCCTGGGGCTTTGGAACCCCTTTGGGCGTGAGTCGTTCGATCATTAAGCTCCCTCCGCTTCCAAAAATCTCTCCGCTTCTATAGCTGCCATGCAGCCCATGCCGGCTGCGGTGACGGCCTGCTTGTAAGCACGATCCTGTACATCACCCGCGTGAAAAACGCCGGGGATATTAGTCCGCGCGCCGCCTTTCGAGACGATATAGCCGTCGCCATCGGTCTCGATCTGGCCGCGAAACACGGCAGTGTTGGGAATGTGGCCGATGGCGACGAAGAAACCGTCGACTTCCTGCTCCCAAACGGCGCCGGTGGCGGTATTGCGCAGACGCACACTGGTGACGGTCTGCTTGCTCACATCGTGAATGTCCTCGACGACGGTGTTGGTGAGGAACTTGATTTTAGGATTGTGCTGCGCACGCGCGAGCATTATTTTCGAGGCGCGGAACTGCTCGCGCCGGTGCACTACGGCTACCTCGCTACCGAATCGCGTGAGGAAGTTGGCTTCTTCCATGGCGGAATCGCCGCCGCCGATCACCATGATCTTCTTGCCGCGGTAGAAAAAGCCGTCGCACGTGGCGCAGGAGCTGACGCCATGGCCGATGAGCTTCTGCTCGTTGGGAAGGCCCAGCCAGCGCGCGGACGCGCCCGAAGCGACGATGAGGGTGCGAGTGTCGATCCATTCACCATCGACGTTGATGCGAAACGGGCGCTTGGAGAGATCGGCCTCAGTAACCACGCCGTGCATATACTCAGCCCCGAAGTTTTCCGCCTGCTTGCGGATGTTTTCCACCAGATCCGGCCCGTTGATGCCTTCAGGAAATCCGGGAAAGTTTTCGACCAGCGTGGTGAGCGACAACTGCCCGCCCGGCTCGTGGCCCTTGATGACCACTGGTTTGAGATTGGCACGGGCGGTATAGACCGCGGCCGTGTTACCGGCACAGCCCGAGCCGACGATCACAACATTGCGCATGACGAAGCCTTGTGGAATTGGGAAACTTGGAAACTACAAGGGTAGCATGGTCGCGCCAACCCTTCGCGGGGCACCTCACGGGAATGTGTGCGTCGTGGTTCGCGCGAATTCAGTCAACGCGTCGGGGATGATCCCCTAATCGTACCGCAGCGCCACCATTGGATCGACGCGTATAGCGCGGCGGGCAGGCAGGTGGATAGCGGCGAGAGCGACCAGGAACAGGATCGCGGGAACCATGCAGAAGGTGACGGGGTCGCTTGCGCTGACCTGATAAAGGAGGCTTGCCAGCAGGCGGGTTGCGCCGGCAGCGGAGAGAAGGCCGATGGCCATGCCCGCGATCACGGGACCGAGCGCCTGGCGCAGCAGCATGCGCCGCACATTCCAAGCTTCAGCGCCCAGGGCCATGCGGATGCCGATTTCGGCGGTTCGCTGGCTCACTTCGAAGGAGACTATGCCGTAGATTCCAACCGCCGAGAGCAGCAGGGCGAATCCCGCGAGCAGGGCCAAAAGCAACATTACCAGCCGGCGCTGGGCCAGCGAATTCGCAAGCAGTTCTTCCATGGTGGCGATGCGGTAAACGGGCAGGTTGCGGTCCAACTGGTGGACGCACGCCTGGATTCCAGAGACGATTCGCAGCGGATCGCCATTCGTTCGGACGACGATGTTCATGAAGGGCGACGGCACTTGCAGGGATGAGAAATACCGCATGGGCCGCGGCTCTGTAACCAGGGTGCGATCCTTCACCGCGCCTACGATGCCGATGATCTGATAACCATCGTCGCCGCCACGGTAAGTAATGTATTGACCGATGGCGTCACCACGAGGGAAGTACGTCCGGGCGAAGGTCTCATCTACGACGACCACTTTCGGTGCATCGCCGGCATCCTGCTCGGTGAAGGTCCGCCCCTGCTTGAGCGGGATGCGCATGGTTGGGAAGTAGCCCGGACTCGTCATGCGGCGCCTGACATCGGGAACAGGCTCCGATGTGGGCCATGGGTGGCCCACGATGTAGAACGACCCTCCCCCTCCGCCCGCTCCGAACGGCAAGCCATCAATGAAGCCGACCGAAATCACACCCGGGAGTGCTTCGATGCCCGCGCGCAATCGCGAGTAGAAAGCCAGCACGTCGGAATCGCGGCTGTACTGGATGACGGGCAGGCTGATGCGGGCCGTGAGCAGATGGTCGGCTCCGAAGCCTGGATTGGCGGCGCCGATCCGCTGAAAGCTGCGCATCAGCAGCCCTGCACCTGCCAATAGCACGATCGACAGGGCGACCTCCGCAACGACAAGAAAGCTGCGCAGCCGGCCGCTGTTCTGGCTCCCAGTGAGACGTCCGGCGCCGGCTTTGAGAGCTTCGATCAGATCCACTCTGGAGATGCTGATGGCGGGAACGAGACCGAAGATCAGGCTGGTCAGTAATGACAATCCAAGCGTGAATGCCGCGGCCAAACCGTTGATGCGCAGTTCCTGGCCGTGGAAAAAATCAGGCGGGCCGAAGCGCACGAAAAGCTCGATCATCCAGGCGGCGAGCATCAGCCCGAGGCCGCCGGCAACCAGCGACAGCAGGACGCTTTCGATTAACAACTGGAGAATGATCTCGCCGCGTTCGGCTCCGAGCGCGCTACGGATGCCCATCTCCTTTTGCCGGGAGGTGGCTCGGGCGAGAAGCAGATTCGCGACATTGGCGCAGGCGATCAGGAGCACGATGCCCACGGCGGCTAACAAGACTTCGAGCGGCGTTCCCATTTCGCCGGCGACGGAGTCGGCAAGCGGATCGATGTCGATGCTCCAGCCCTTCGGGTACCAATCGGGAAGGTTTTGCGTCATCTGGGCTGCCACGAGTTTCATCTCGGCGCGGGCCTGCGCGAGCGTCACGCCGGGACGCAGGCGGCCAAGGACCTCATAGCGCTGATGGCCGCGCGCGTGCGGATCGAGATCCTGAGGCGTGAAGCTCAGCGGTACATAGAGCTGCGACGTTTCGAGGAATTGCAGCACGGGCTCCACCACACCGATTACCGTATAAGGCTGGCCATCGAGCTCGACCTGCTTACCCGCGATGCTCGGATCCGCGCCAAAGCGCGTTTTCCACAGATCCGTTCCCAGCACGACGACGTGGTTGTGGCCGGCCTGCTCTTCGTCCGGCGTGAACAGACGGCCGAGCACGGGCTGAACGCCCAGCATCGGAAATAGGTTCGCCGAAGCCTGGAGGCCGAAGACACGCAGCGGGTTCTGATCACCGGTAAGGTTCACGCTGTTGATATCGAGCGCGGCCATGTGGGAGAAGGATTGGCTCAGACGTTGGTAGTCGAGGTAGTCGAGGGCGGAGGCGTCGGACTTGGCGAGCTCGAACATGGGCATGTCTTTGGTGACGACGACGAGCTGATCGGGATTCTTGAAATGGAGCGGATGCAACAGGACCGCATCGACGGCCGAAAAAATAGCGGTATTGGCGCCGATGCCGGCGGCCAACGTCCCGATGGCTACCACCGCGAAACCGGGGTTACGCGCCAATAGCCGAAGCGCGAAGCGGATGTGCTGCATGGCGTTATTCATAAGGCTTGAGGGGACACGTGGCAAGCCGTCGGCCAACTTGAGGTCATCAAAGTGAAGCACTTGCAGCGCGAAATGCAGGGGGCCTGTTCGCTTATGGGTGCACGTGGTTCCGGAACCGGACAGTGGGCTGTTATTTAGCTTCCGTCACGCACCACCGGAACACGGTGGATTCAGGGTTGCAGTTCCGATATTAAAATTCAGACCGATGACCTATGCTAAGCATCGCGATGGGATAAACTTACAAGTCTGCCACGCAGGTGCTGAAGGACAGTGCATTTTGTTACAGAAGCGTTTCTGGACGCGTGGCCCGCGCATTTCGGGATTCATTATCCACAGGTTTTTCAACAGCGCGGTTGAAATCCGGGAGGGATCGAACGGGTGAAGCTCACATACGTCGATTGGGCCGTGGTGGCCGCGTATTTTCTGTTCAATCTGGCGATCGGTTTCTACTATAAGGCGCGGGCAGGGAAGAACATCGGGGAGTTTTTCCTTTCCGGCCGTAATGTGCCGTGGTGGCTGGCGGGCACGTCAATGGTCGCGACTACGTTCGCGGCGGACACGCCGCTGGTGGTCACCGGTCTGGTAGCGCGCAACGGGGTTGCAGGGAACTGGCTTTGGTGGAACTTCGTGGCGAGCGGGATGCTGACGGTTTTCCTGTTCGCGAGGCTGTGGCGCCGAAGCGGTGTGATGACCGACGTCGAGTTCGCCGAGATCCGCTACTCCGGCAAGCCCGCGGCATTTTTGCGCGGCTTTCGCGCTCTGTATCTTGGGGTCCCGATCAACTGCATCATTCTGGGGTGGGTGAATCTGGCGATGGTGAAGATTCTCATGCTCACGCTCGGGGTGAGCAAGGGGGTGGCGCTGTGGATCGTGCTCGGGATCATTGCTCTCACGTCATTTATTTCCGCGCTGGCGGGGCTGTGGGGCGTACTGGTGACGGATCTGTTCCAGTTCGTTCTCAAGATGACCATGATCATCATTCTGGCGGTTGCTGCTGTGCGGGCCGTTGGCGGCATCAACCTGATGAAGCTCAAGCTTTCTGAGATCCATCGCGCCGGCTCCGTGCTGAGTTTCGTGCCGGACCTGCATTCGGCCTGGATGCCCATGATCACCTTTCTGGTTTACATCTCCGTGAACTGGTGGGCGGTGTGGTATCCGGGCGCCGAGCCGGGCGGCGGCGGGTTCGTGGCGCAACGGATGTTTTGTGCCAAGGACGAGCGTCATTCGCTGCTGGCGACGCTATGGTTCAACATCGCTCACTATGCGTTGCGGCCCTGGCCGTGGATTCTGGTGGGTCTGGCATCCATCATTCTGTACCCGAATCTCCAGGACAAGGAGTCCGGTTACGTGGTGGTCATGGTCAATTACCTGCCCCAGGCGCTGCGTGGCCTGATGCTGGCGGGTTTCGCCGCGGCGTTTATGTCGACCATCGGGACCAATCTGAACTGGGGCGCCAGCTACCTGGTCAATGATTTTTACCGGCGGTTTGTGCGCAAGAACGCAGAGGAACGTCACTACGTGATCATGTCGCAGGTGGCTACGGTGTTCCTGACGATCGCGTCGGCAATTCTCACTTATTACATGGATTCGATCGCAGGGGCGTGGAAGTTGCTGATCGTTACCGGCGCCGGAACAGGCACGGTGCTGATCCTGCGATGGTACTGGTGGCGCATCAACGCCTGGAGCGAGGTGTCGGCCATGATCGTGGCATTCGTTGTTTCGCTGACACTCCAACTGGCGTTTCACCTGGACAGCAACGACCCCTACGGCTTCGCCTACATCATGCTCATTACGGTGGGCATCACAACAGTAGCGTGGCTGGCGACAACGTTTCTCACGGCCCCGGAGCCGATGGAAAAGCTGATCGAATTTTACCGCCGGGTACACCCGTGGACCGCGGGATGGGCGCCCGTAGCGCAGAAAGTGCCCGACGTGCGGCCCACGCCCGATACCGCATACAATCTTCTCGACTGGCTCTGCGGCTGCGTTATGATTTACGGATTTCTTTTCGGGATCGGCAAGATCATCCTGCTGGAGTACACCGAGGGATTCCTGTTTCTAGCGGCCGGATTCGCTGCCGGAGCCGTCATTTACCGGGATCTCTCCCGGCGCGGCTGGAAGTCGGTAATGGACTAGCGTTACACTGGCCTTGATGCGGCTTCGGGGCTTCCTTCCGTTCGTTGCACTGGCTTTCTGCGGCTGGAGTTTCGCACAAGACGCCGAAAAGCTGGCCCCCTACTATCCCACGCCGCTCACCATCGTCGAAAAGATGCTGGATCTCGGCGAGCTGAAGCCGGACGAGAAAATGTTCGACCTGGGGTCGGGCGACGGCCGCATCGTCATCATGGCCGCGCAGAAGTACAAGGCCGACGCCACCGGCGTCGAAATGGTCGACGATCTTTACCGCCAGAGTATGCAGAAGATCCGCTCGCTCGGGCTGGAAAAGACTGCCCGGATCATTCACGGCGATATTTTCAAGCAGGATTACAGCTCGGCCGACCTGGTCACCATCTACCTGCTGCCGGCTTCCAACGATAAACTGCGCCCGCTTCTCGAAAAACAGCTCAAGAAGGGCACGCGCATCGTCTCCCACGACTTTCCGTTCCGGGACTGGACGCCGCTCAAGGAAGTCAATATCGAGGATGACGGCGAAGGCCGCAGTCACACGCTGTATCTCTACCGGCGTTGAATCCGTACTAGTCCTAATTCCGCAGGTTCTCAGCTAACCGCAAGGATGGTAGATCGTCTACTAATATGGTAGACTGACTACCATGGCCAAAGAACCCAACCGCGTTGAGCTGCTGCAAGGCACTCTGGACATGCTGATTCTGCGCACTTTATTGTTTGCCCCTATGCATGGGCATGGAATCGCCAAACATATCCAGCGGACTTCGGCCGACGCTCTGCAAGTGGAACACGGGTCGCTTTACCCCGCGCTGCATCGGCTGGAGCGCCAGGGTTGGATCGATGCCAAATGGAAGACGACCGATCGTGGCCGCGAGATGAAGTTCTACCAGTTGACGGCGGCGGGACGGAACCAGCTCACGATCGAAGAATCCAAATGGAAGCAACTGGCGCGTGCCATCGCGCGCGTGATGCGTCCGGCGTGAGGAGGAAGCATGTGGTGGCGGAAGAAGCAAGAGCAGGATCTGGAGCGCGAAATCCGCGCGGACCTGGAACTCGAAGAGGAAGAGCAGCGTGAGGCCGGCGCAACTCCGGGGGAAGCACCATACGCGGCGCGCCGGGCATTCGGCAATGTGACCCTGGTCAAAGAACTAACGCGCGAAATGTGGGGATGGACCTCACTCGAGCGTTTGGGCCAGGACTTGCGCTACGCGTTCCGCATGATGAAGGCAAGCCCGGGCTTCACTCTGGTGGCCGTCCTATCGCTCGCGCTCGGCATCGGCGGCAATACCGCCATCTTCAGCCTCATGAATGCGGTGATGCTGCGCTCCTTGCCCGTGCAGGAGCCGCAGCGGCTGGTGCTGTTCGGCGCGGGACAGTGGGCCGGTATTGACGACGGCCTGCCCAACCGAAGCTGGCAGCTCTTCTCCTACCCGTTTTATCGCCAGGTGCAACGGGAGAACCAGGTCTTCTCCGGCGTGACGGCCATGATGAGTCTGGGAAACGACGTGCACGCCCTCGTGGAAGGAGCTAAAACGGCGGAGCCGGTGAAGACGAGGCTGGTTGCCGGCACGTATTTCACGGTGCTGGGAGTGCATGCGATAGCCGGGCGCACGTTTACCGATGCTGAGGACCAGGTTGAAGGCCGGGACGCCGTTGCCGTGATAAGTTACTCCTGGTGGGACCGGCGGTTTTCGCGCGACCCTTCGGTCATCGGGAAGACGGTCGCGATCACCTCATCCGCTTTCAAGATCATCGGCGTCGCGCCACCTGAATTCTTTGGTACGAGCGTCGGCGACTCGCCGGACTTGTGGATCCCATTTGCCATGAATTCGCTCGTGCCCCCCGGTTGGGGCGGTAAAGAAGCTCGAACGGATCTGGCGACTCAGGAGCTGTATATCCTGGGGCGTCTCAAGCCGGGTGTGGGCGCGCAAGAGGCAAAAGCGCAGGTGAATCTCATTTTCCAGGAGAATTTGCACCTGAGGATCGGACCGAAGCCCAGTCAAAAAGATCTCCACGACGTTCACAACGCCTTCATCAATCTGACACCGGGAGGGCGCGGCTTGTCTCAGGTTCGGAACAGGTTCTCCACGTCCCTTCAGCTACTCATGGGCGCTGTGGGGTTGGTTTTGCTCATCGCCTGCGCTAACATCGCGAACCTTCTGCTAGCGCGCGCTGCCAATCGGCAAAGAGAGATCGCCGTGCGGCTCTCGATCGGCGCCAGCCGCCTGCGGCTGATCCGCCAGATGCTCACGGAGAGCGTGCTGCTGGCCGCGCTGGGCAGCTTCGCCGGACTGGCGTTCGCCCGAGTGGCTCTGCGGTTGCTCTTGTGGATGGTGTCGGGCGGCGGAGACACTCTACCGCTTGACGTCAGCCTCGACGGGCCGGTACTCGCCTTTACTACCCTACTCACGATTGCAACCGGCGTTCTGTTCGGCCTGGCGCCTGCGTTGCGCGCTACGCGAGTTGAGCTCAGCGCATCTTTAAAGGAGGGCCGCGGGAGCATCTCCGCACGATCGCGAAACGTGCTCGCCAAAGCGCTCATCGTCTCACAAGTGGCGCTTTCGGCCGTTCTTTTGATCGGTGCCGGTTTATTCGTGCACAGCCTGGCCAACCTTCGCAATATCCCGACCGGCTTTGACCAGGCGAATGTCCTGGTGATGGGAGTTGACACATCGTTGCTCGATTTCAAAGACAACGATCCGAGATGGGTGAGCCTGTATCGTCAGGTTGAGGAACGCGTCGCCCACGTGCCGGGAGTTCGCGCCGCCGGATTTGCCATGCTGACCTTCCAAGCCGGTTCGTGGACGGACTACGCCTTCCCGCAGGGCCGTCCGCCGGTCCCTGACGACCAACGCGAGGTCCATCAAGACGGTGTCGGCCCGGGTTACTTTGCGGCCATGGGGATGCCGATTGTGCTTGGCCGCGGATTTCAGGTGAGCGACACATCGACGTCGCCGACCGTCGCGATCGTCAACGAGACCATGGCGCGCCAATTCTTCCCGCACGAATCCCCCATCGGCCTGCGGTTCGGTAATTCGCCGGAGCACAGTGGAGAGTTTGAAATCGTGGGCGTGGTGAAGGACGCCAAGTACGAAAGCCTGCGCGAAAAACCCAGGCGCATGGTGTTCTATCCCTACATGCGAGGCGGGTCTCTCGGTCAATTTGTGGTTCGGTACGCCGGAGATGCAAGAGGTATCGTGCCCGAGATCCGGCGCGTGTTTGCCGAAGTCAACCGCAATTTGCCGATCACCGAAGTGAGCACCCTGTCCGATCACGTAGAGTACACGTTGACCAATGACAAGCTGATGGCACGATTGTCCACGTTCTTCGGGCTGCTGGCGCTGTTGCTGGCTTCGACCGGAATTTATGGCGTGCTGTCTTACGCCGTTGCGCGACGCACCAATGAAGTCGGCCTGCGCATGGCCTTGGGAGCGCCGCGTTCTAGCGTTTTGTGGCTGGTAATGCACGACGTCCTGGGGCTTATGGCCATTGGCCTCGCCATCGGGCTGCCGGCGGCGCTGGCCGGCGAGCAGCTCGTTGCGGATCTGGTCTACGGACTTGGGAAAGTCGACAGTTGGTCCATCGTGGCAGCCATCGGGATTCTGATCGCGGTAGGCTGCATTGCCGCATATTTACCCGCGCGCCGCGCGTCCAGGGTCGACCCGAGCACGGCCTTGCGGTACGAGTGACCGGCGTCGCGGTGCTACGCTGACAAAGTGAAGGTCGGCATCACCTGTTACCCCACCTACGGGGGAAGCGGCATCGTCGCTACCGAGTTGGGCCTGGAGCTCGCCAACCGCGGCCACGACGTCCATTTCATCACTTATGCCAACCCCATTCGCCTCGATCCGGGGATTCCGCGCATTCACTATCACGAGGTCGAAGTCTCCAACTATCCGCTGTTCCAATATCCTCCCTACTGCCTGGCGCTGGCTTCACGCATGGCCGAAGTGGCCGAGTGCTACTCGCTCGATCTTCTTCACGTCCACTACGCGATTCCGCATTCGATCGCGGCGCTGCTGGCTCAGCAGATGCTGGCGCCTTTGCGGAGATTGCCTTTCATTACCACCCTGCACGGCACCGACATCACGCTCGTGGGCTCAGATCGCTCCTACTTTCCCATCACGAAATTCTCCATCGAACAGTCGGATGGCATCACGGGCATCAGCGAGTTCATCCGCCAGCGCACCGCGGAAGTGTTTGGCGTGGACCGCGTCCTCGTGATTCCCAACTTCGTCAACGTCGAGACCTACAAGCCTGACCCGGAAAAATCGGGGGCCCGGCGGCTGTCTCCCAATGCCGAGAAGCTGCTGATTCATCTTTCGAATTTCCGGCCGGTGAAGCGCGTGCTGGATTGCGTGCACATTCTGGCGCGCGTGCTGCGCTCGGTGCCCGCGCATCTGCTGATGGTGGGCGATGGGCCCGACCGTGGCCCCGCCGAAGTTCTCGCACGCAAGCTGGGTGTGCAGGATCGCATCAGCTTTCTGGGCAAGCAGGACCACGTGGAGCGCCTGATTCCCCTGGCGCACGTGCTGCTGATGCCGAGCGAGGTGGAAGCATTCGGGTTGGTGGCGCTCGAAGCCATGGCGTGCGGCGTTCCGCCCATCGGCACCAGCGCCGGTGGCGTAGGGGAGCTGATCACCAACGGCGTCGATGGTTTCATGGAAGCCGTCGGCGATGTCGACGCGCAGGCCGCCCGCGCCGTCCAATTGCTGACTGACGACCGCCTCCACCGGCGCATCGCCGCCGCCGCCCGCCAGACCGCCGTCAGCCGCTTTTCCGCCGACAGCATCATTCCGCTCTACGAGCGCTACTACGAACAAATCTGCGGCGCAACCCTAACCACGAGTCCATAGGCAGTTCCCGCCTCCGCGCGGACCCCACAAATCGAGATACAATAATCCGGTTAGGGGGAACATCGCGGAGTCGCCGGTGCCGCGGATCCAGGCCGCGACAAAATTCAGGCGACCCGCAACTGATCGAACCGTTTGGGCCATCAATGACGCTACCTGCTGCTATCCTGCTGGCTGCTCCCAGCCTTACCACCCGGCTGGCCCGGAACCTGCTCAACAATCCGTTCGCCGGTATCCATGAATTGAGCTGGTTCGATTGGTCGCTGCTTATCCCCTACTTTGCGCTGCTCGCCGCTCTTTCCATCTACGGCCTACACCGTTACGACATCATCCGCACCTATTTTAAATACCGGAGGAACGCGACGAAAGAGCCCGCGACCCGCTTCACGCAGTTGCCGCGTGTCACCATACAATTGCCGATTTACAACGAGCGGTACGTCGTCGAGCGGCTGATCGACGAGGTCACCAGGATCGAATACCCCGCGGATCTGCTGCAAATTCAGGTCCTGGACGATTCGACCGACGATACCCACGGGTACGCGGAAGCGCTTTGCGAGCGTTATCGCGCCCTCGGCTTCCCGGTCGAATACCACCACCGTAACGATCGCCGCGGGTTCAAAGC
>JASHOO010000185.1 GCA_030041035.1 Bryobacteraceae bacterium
ACGCTCACCTACGAGGGCACGGTAGTGAGCGATGTGCTTCAGCGTGAGATTATCCGCGACGTCTTGAAACAAGCGGCGCTCACAGGAGTAGACCAGACGCTGCCCGCAGCCGTAAGGGTGCGGCACGGCCGCAACGACCAGAACCAGGCCCTGCACTACTACCTGAATTTCTCGGGAGCCGGACAGACTTTCCGCTATCCCTATGGCGGCGGGTCGGATCTGTTGACCGGTCAGCGCGTCGAGAAAGGGCAGCAATTGACCATGAAACCGTGGGACGTGCGGATCGTGATGGAGGATTAAGCTTCGCGGGCGCCGTCTTGCAGGAACGTACGTAGGCGGTGGCTCCGGCTGGGATGGCGCAGTTTGCGTAATGCCTTTGCTTCGATCTGGCGGATGCGCTCGCGGGTGACGGCGAAGTTCTGGCCCACTTCTTCCAGCGTGTGCTCGCTGCCGTCTTCGAGGCCGAAGCGCATCTTGATAATCTTCTCCTCGCGCGGCGTGAGGGTTTTGAGCACTTGCGCGGTCTGCTCCCGCAGATTCAGATTGATCACGGCCTCGGAGGGTGAGATGCCGGAGCGATCCACAATGAAATCGCCCAAATGGGATTCGTCTTCTTCGCCGATGGGCGTTTCAAGCGAAATCGGCTCCTGGGCGATGCGCAGCACCTTGCGGACCTTCGACACCGGCATTTCCATGCGCTCGGCCAGCTCTTCGTTGGTGGGCTCGCGGCCCAGTTCCTGGATGAGCTGGCGCGAGGTGCGGATCAGCTTGTTGATGGTCTCGATCATGTGGACCGGAATGCGAATGGTGCGCGCCTGATCGGCGATGGCGCGGGTGATGGCCTGGCGCACCCACCAGGTGGCGTAGGTCGAGAACTTGTAGCCGCGACGATACTCGAACTTATCCACGGCCTTCATGAGTCCGATGTTGCCTTCCTGAATCAGATCGAGAAACTGGAGCCCGCGATTGGTGTAGCGCTTGGCGATGGAAACCACCAGGCGCAGGTTAGCCTCGATCAGCTCCTTCTTCGCGGCTTCAGCCTGCTGGTCGGCTTTGCTGATGATTAAATAGGTGCGGCGCAGATCGGTGGCGGAGACGCCGTACTGCTCCTCGAGCTGCTGCATACGCTGCAAATGGCTGCGCTGTTCGCGGCGCAGATCTTTGAAGCCGTTGGTGCGGCCAATGTGGGCATCTGCGCCCGGCAGGATCTCCATTTTGCGCTGCAGGCGGGCCAGTTCGCGTTCCACCGGCTTCACTTCCTCGATGGCGCAGCGGATGCAATCAATCAGGTGACGCAGCACGGGCGTCTGGAACTTGATGGCACGCACCTGCCGTCCGATGCGCACGGTGAGCCGGCCGAGTTCCCAGCGCAGGCGGCGGTGCTGCTTGGGCTTTATGCCGCGCGGCACTGCCAACAACTTCTGGCGGCCTTGCAGCGTCTTTCTGTAAAGCCGGGAAATCTCCTCAACCGCCGCGAGGAACTCCTCCTTCTTCTCCTCCAGGATTTCATCGGTAACCAGCGGGTCGGAGAGCTGAAGCAGGTCGCGGGCCAGCAGGTTGCCGCGCTGCACCTCCTCGCCCATGGTGAGAATCTTCTGGATTACCAGCGGCGACCGGGAAAGGGCTTTGAGCACGATAGACTGGCCGCGCTCGATGCGCCTGGCGATTTCCACTTCACCCTCGCGCGTGAGCAACGGAACCGCGCCCATTTCGCGCAGGTACATGCGCACGGGGTCATTGGTCTTGTCCCCGGCGGCCGCGGGCAACAGATCCAAATCGAGAAGCTCGTCGGTCTCCTCGATCTTGGCGTCCAGCTTGGGCTCTTCCAGGATCTCGATGCCGGCCACATCAAGACCCGCGAGCAGATCATCCAGGTCGGCGCCGCCATTCAGATCCGTGGGCAACAGTTCGCTGACTTCGTCGTAGAGGACGTAGCCTTTTTCCTTACCCGTGGTCATAAGGCGGGCCAGACGATCGAATTTATCTTCAACTGCCACTGGGAGCCCCCGATGCTCCGCACTGCCCTGAGACTGATCCTCCACATTGTACAACGCATGGCCCAGCGAAATCGCGCCGCTGTTACCGGAAGTTAACCCCGGTCCATGCGGGAGAGCTCGGCGTTCAAACGCAAGGCCTCCGCTAAATCACCGCCACGTTCCGCGGCCCTCACCTTGGCCTTCAGTTCCGCACGTTCATCTTCACGCTGAGCACTCTCCAGAACACTCAGGCATGACTCTCCCTGTTCGAGCGAAAGCACGGTGCTATCTGTCTCATCGGCCAAAACCGCCGCGGCAAGCAAAATGCGTTCGTTTTCTTCCAGGCGCGCGTCCAGATTGCCGAATTCCACCGGCTCGCCCGCCTCGTCCAAAGCGAAGATGGTTTCGAAGATGTGGTGGGTTGCCAACTGGGCGAGAGCCGGCATATGCTTCAGCCGCGGCATCAGGTGCGATCGTGCGCCGGCATTGACCAGCAGCAGGTTGAGGAGCAGGCGCTCTACCGGACGGACCGGTTCGGCTACCGGCCGCACCGCTTTCGCACGTTCGGCCGCTGCTTTGCGGAAATTCTCGAGCACCGGTCCGGCGTCCACGCCCAGGTATCCGGCCACATCGTTCACCACGGCCAGCCGCTCCAGCTTGTCGGAGATGCGCTGGATGGCCGGAAGCAGAAACTGGAATCCCGCCACCCGGCCTTCGGCTGTTTTCATATCGAACTTGCCGCGCGCCCGATCGGCCAGCCAGTAAAAGTAATTCTTGGCTCCCGCCAGTTTGGCCATGTAGGCTTCGGCGCCATTCTGTTTGCAGTATTCGTCGGGATCCAGACCGCCATCGAGTTCCAGGATGCGCACGTGCATGCCTTCATCCAGCAGCATGTTGATAGAGCGCTCGGTGGCCGTAGCGCCCGCCGGGTCGGGATCGAAATTCACCACAATCTTGTCGGAGTGCCGCTTGAGAGTCTGCACCTGATGATTGGTGAGCGCGGTACCGCAGCTTGCGATCACTTCGTGCACACCCGAGGCGTAGACGCCGATGGCGTCCATGTAGCCTTCCACCAGCAACGCGCGATCCGA
The DNA here is from genome assembly GCA_030041035.1 of Bryobacteraceae bacterium. Classification (GTDB taxonomy): domain Bacteria; phylum Acidobacteriota; class Terriglobia; order Bryobacterales; family Bryobacteraceae; genus QHXW01. Next base: position 3,068 of record JASHOO010000185.1, read on the forward strand.
TTTGTGGATGCTATTCTTGGCGCGATGCAGGTTGTAAAGGACGTAACTTTTCCGGTAGATGGGAGTTTCAGGTGAGTTGAGATATTTGGCCGGCTCGTTGGGATCGAGCGCGCGCCCGCCGAACGCGATGATCTTGCCGGTCTCGTTGTGAATGGGAAACATCAGACGGTGACGGAAACGGTCGTAAAAGTTGCCGTCGTCGCGCTTGCCCACGAGTCCTGATTCCTCCAATTGCGTGTTGGTGAAACCGCGCTGCTCAAACAGCCGCAGCAGACCGCGGCCCGAGCGCTCGGCATAGCCCAGGCCGAACTCCGCAGCGACCGCCGGCGCCACACCGCGCCGCTCCACATACGCGCGCGCCTCGGCTCCACCAGGGCCTTCGAGATTGGCCCGGAACGCCTCCTGCGCTAACTCGTGCATCTGGTAAAGCGCCGCCCGGAGCTTGGTTTCAGGGTCGGAGTACTCCGAGCGTTTCGGCATGGGAATGCCGTGCCGCTCGGCGAGCAGCTTCAGCGCTTCGTAAAAGCTGATGCGCTCCATTTCCATGACAAACTTGAGCACATCCCCTTTGGCCGAGCAGCCGAAACAGTAGTAATACTGATGGTCGGTACGCACGGAAAAAGAAGGTGTCTTTTCGTTGTGGAACGGGCAAAGGCCTACGTAGCGGGTAGCGCCGGCGCGGCGCAGCCGCGGTACATACTCCTGGATGACCTGGACGATGTCGACCGAGGATTTGAGCTGCGCTACGAAATCCATGCCGCGTTATTCATTATCGCGTGTTTAAGGACCTGCATGGTCCCGCAAAAAGCTGCACAGGACGCTTTCGTTCCCGCACCAGTGGCCGGTTAAGAAAATCCACAAACGGCATCATCGTTTCGAAGCGTTGCCGCAGCTCGGACAGCAGTTTCGGCGTGGTGGCGAGCTTCGGGTCGAGCATCACATACACCAGCCATTGCTTGTAGCGGAGCAGGTCGGCGGCGGCGTGATCGCTGGGAAAACCTTTCGGAACGCGGGAAAGCTGCTCACCATGCATCTCGCCCAGCAACGTGCGCAATTGCTTCGCGCGAATGATTTTCCGGAATTCCTCGTGGTGCTCGGCCAGGTGCGTGCGGATGGCCAGCAGCGTCTCCGGCCCCGGCATATAAACGCCGCCCGCCACTTCAATCTCTTTCGCCGACACGCTGAAGTACAGACCGGCGCCGCCGTGCTTTTCCACCCCGCGCCTCGGGAAGATTGCAGCGATGTGCGTCTTATAAGGTGTTTTGTCCTTGCTGAAACGCGTATCGCGATAGATGCGGTAAATTGCTTTTGCCGGCTCCACGACGTAATCCGGCGCGAATCGCATCATCTCGGAATTGAGCGCCGTTACCAGTTCCGCCATGGGTGCCTTCACCTGCTCCTCGTAAATGTGCTTGCGCGGCTGGAACCACTCCCGGCGATTGCTGCGGGCGAGCGCGCTCAAGAACTGCATGCCCTCTTTTGGGAAACCGGGGAAACCGGCCATAGGCTTCGCGACCCTCCTCTATAATCGAAGTAATGGTGCACACGGAAGAGACGCTGGCGCGTCTCGCCGCGATTCCGGATTTAACCGTCCTCCCCGGCGCCCCGCTTTCCCGCTACACGCGATTCGCCATCGGCGGCCCAGCCGATATCTACGCCGAAACCCCCAGCGCTGAGGCGTTCATCGCCGCTTTGCACGTAGCGCGGGAGAGCGGCCAGGACTACGTCGTCATCGGGGGAGGAACGAACCTCATTGTATCCGACGACGGTTTCCGCGGCATCGTCTTGCGCTTGACGGCGCAACGCATCCTGGCCGCGGGCGAGCGCGTCATGGCGGATGGCGGCGCTGTGCTGCAGGACCTGGTGGATTTCAGCTTGGAGCGCGGCTTAAAGGGTCTGGAAACGCTGGCGGGAATTCCGGGCTCAGTCGGCGCCGCTATTTACGGCAACGCCGGCGCCTATGGTCATTCGATTTCCGAGCGTGTGCGCACGGTGCGTTTCTATGACGGCCGAGACGTACGCGTCTTTGATAACGCGGCCTGCGAGTTCCACTACCGCGAGAGCATCTTCAAGCGCCATAAGGATTGGATCATTTTCTCGACGGAACTGCTCTTGGAGAAGGCGGACGCGTCCGAGTTGCGCAAAACCTCGGAAGAAATCGTCCAGGTGCGTAATGAGAAATTTCCGGTCACCATGAAATGCGCGGGCAGCATCTTCAAGAATCTTCTGCTGGCCGATCTCCCCGATGGCGTCGCGGCGCAAGTGCCTCCGCGCGTGATTCGCGAGGGCAAGATTCCGGCTGCGTACTTCCTGGAATCAGTGGGCGCCAAAGGCATGTCGCGCGGCGACATCCATGTAGCGAGCTATCACGCCAACCTTATTTATAACGGGGGTGCCGGAACCGCAGCCGACCTGTTCGCGTTAATCGCCGAACTGAAGACGCGTGTTCAACAAAGATTTTCGCTGACGCTCGAAGAGGAAGTGCAGTACGTCGGCTTCCCCGGCGCGGCGAGTCCATGATCCCGTTGCTGGTTTCCGCGCTGCTGGCCTTTGCGCCAGGCTCGCAGGATCTTCACGACGCGGTGGAGAGCCATGACACCGGGCGCGTCCGTGCTTTGCTCGACTCCGGCAGCGATCCCAATGTTCGTGACGGGCTGGGTGCGACGCCGCTGCTGGATGCCGCGTGGAACGGGTATCGCGAGATCGCCGAGTTGCTGATTGAGCATCACGCCGACGTGAATGCGCGCCACCTGGAAGCGGGATCGACGCCACTGCATTACGCCATCATTAAGGACCACCCGGAAATCGTAGCCTTGCTGCTCAATCACGGGGCGGATGTGAAGGCCACCTATGGTTCAGGCGCGACGCCGCTGCATCTGGCCGCTGCCGGCGGCTACCGCGACATCGCAGTTTTGTTGCTGGCGCATGGCGCTGACGTGAACGTCCGCGATCAAGCAGGTGCGTCGCCTCTGGATGAAGCGGTGGCCAGGGGATACGCCGGCACCGTCACTCTGCTGCTTGAGAAAGGCGCGGAACTGGACGCGAAGAATCCGGATTCCGGCGCCACGCCGCTTAATACAGCCGCAGCCCACGGGCACACGGATGTTGTCGAAGTTCTGCTGGCGCGCGGCGCAACACTCGACGCGCGCGATTCGTCCGGCGCGACGCCGCTTGAAAACGCCGCCCGGGAGCAGCACCCCGACACGGTTCGCCTGTTGCTCGCCAAGGGCGCGGTCGCCGGTCCGGAGATCTTGCAGGGTGCCATCCTGCGCGGCCAGACGGATGTCGTAGCCGTCTTGCTCGAAGGTGGCTCGAATCCTAATGCACGCGGGAAGTCCGGCACCACTGCGCTCGGTGCCGCAGCGCTCAAAGGGGATCGCGGGATCGCTCGGTTGCTGGTCGAACACGGCGCAGACGTCAGCGCTCGCGACGCGGAAGGTGTGACAGCTCTGCACCAAGCCGCGCTCGGCGGCCATCGCGACGTAGCCGCTCTGCTTCTAGACCGAGGCGCGGACGTAGATGCACGCGAAACCGAATCCGGCGCGACGCCCGTCTACGACGCGGCCTCTATGGGCCGAGTGGATGTGGTTGACCTTCTGCTCGCGCGTGGCGCCAATCCCAACATTCCGAACAAGACCGGAGCAACGCCCCTGCATACGGCCGAAGCCAATGGATTCGACCAGGTCGCAAGGGCGCTACGAGCGAATGGCGGAAAGTGACCGTCGCCGGTCGAAGGCCGCTTCAGATCAATGGCCCCGTCTACGTCGCGTGCTGCTTCTTCGCTTCCGCTAGCACCCCGCGCATGTACTCGGCCGCCAGTTGCGCGTTCTTATCGACAAACTCCAGGCCCACCGTCTGGCCGTTCACTACCGGCAGCGGATGGCACAATTCAAACCCGGCGTAACCTTTGTAGCCGATGTCAAAGAGCCCGAGCGCTTCAGCCATGGTCTTCTCGTCACCCTTGACCGTGATACCGTCGGGACCGCGGTCGAATTCGCCACCGTAATGCCACAGTGTCTGCAGCGCGCCGACTTCATTCACCGCCTTGCGAACACCCGCCTCATCCAGTGTGTGCTCCAGGCGCGCGTCGAAGCAGATTTTCAGATGCGGCGACGCCACTTCCTTTACCATACGCAGGCTGTCCACGTACCCTCTGTTAATCACGGGCGGATGATTTTGTAGCGCCAGGGTGATGCCGAAATCGCCCGCCAGTCGGGCCGCCTCCTCCATGCTCTGGCGGCACCAGGCCCACGTCTGCTCGTCGGAGAAGTCCTTGTGCTCGGCTTTCCACACGGCCTGTGCGATATCGTAACGGCCGCCGCCTTCGGGCCGCAGCGTCACGCCGGGCCAGGCGAGAAACACGCGCACCACTTTGGCTCCTAGATCAGACGTCATGCGCATCAGCTCGCGCAGGTAAACCAATTGGGTTTCGCGATGCTCCGGAATGGGACTGCTGAAATCGTTGTTGCCCGCCACAGCGTAGATTTCGAGGCCCATATCATGCGCCATTTTGCGGAGCTGCTGGCAGCGGGCCTTGGGCATATCGAGTGGGTTGCCGTGCGGCCTTTTGCCGTCGATCTCTACACCCTGATATCCAAATCGCTTGGCGCGCTCCACCACCTGCTCCACCGTTAAAGCGTCGCCGCGATACCAGACGCCGCCATAGGTGATGCTGTAGAGCCCGACCTTCACGTCGGCCGTGGTTGCCGCGCGCGTCAGGTCCGCCGCTCCCAGCCCGCTCGCCGCGAGCGCCGCTGTTTGCACAAACCCACGCCGGCTGAGTTGATTGCTATCGTCTGCCATCTGAAGGCCTCCTCTGTGCTTGACTGTACGATCACATTGAGTATGGCTCTTTTGGCCCGCTGAAACAATCACGTCCGTTGTCTCGGCCTCGGTCGCCCGGAATCTGAGACCCATGGTGGTCTTCCTCACCGCGGAAACGGCCCTTCATGGATGTTCTTTCTGTAGTGAAACGGTTCCGATTTTGTTTTCATCCTCGAAAACGTCGCCGGCAAGCTTGTTCCCGTCCAGGTTCATGCTCAGCCGCAGAACGGCCGGACCGGGCTTGGCCTCGATAACGAGCCGTTCTCCGTCGATTCGTCCTTTTGTAATTGGAAACTGTTTGTCCTCCGATGGTCCCTCCGTGCCTGTCACCACATCGCCTTCCTGTTTGAGGTGAACGTACGCGGGCATCGTATTGCCGGTGTCGAGGACCATCTCCCCTGTCCACTTACCGCTGAGGTCACCGCCCCACGCGGTTGCCGTGAGCAGCATGGCTAGTCCGGATATGTGAGCCTTCCTCATTTTGAACCTCGTGATGCAAAGCAGTCCTTCCAGGACTCATCGAACGCAATCCATGTAGCCGACTCTGTCCTTTCGAACGGCCGCTCGGCGATGAAAAGGCTGCCATGACCCTGGACACACAGAATCTCTTCGCCCAGTTGACCGAAGACCACTCTGCCTCGCGACCCGATCCGCACTGGTACCGCGAGCAGGTGGCGGCAGATCGGGCAGCGCCTCCGATGATCACGCAAGCACGCCCACAGCAGCATGCCGGACGCGGCCAAAAGCACGCCGGGGAAAAGGAAAACCATCACAACGCTATAGCTGCCTGTGGGCGAGATGGGCAGCCCTGTGGCCACTTCGGCCCACGTTGCCGCAACCACACCCTCCAATAGTCCGGTTTTGAGAGCAAAGAAGCGCATTGAGCCGTGCTGGCGAAGCACGAGAACCATACCGATTCCAAACACGATCACAAAGGCGAACGCCGAGAAGAGTAAAGGCTCACGTACGCGACTTTGGACAAACTGAACGCCTACAGCGCCCCCGGTAGCCAGTGACATCGCTGTCAGAATGTGCTGCGTCCGCTGCGGGCCGTTCGCGGTCGTCAGCCGCGCTAAGATAGCGACGCGCCCTGTCGGCTGCCCCAACGGCTTGACGGCTCGAATCCCGTGGCCGAGAAAATCGAAAGGCAGCCGCGGTGATTTGCCGAGTACTCCAAAAAAATCGGGCGTTACCAGCAGGACGGCCTTGTCCATGACAAACCCGGCCATAGGAACCCCGAGACGTCGCTGCCAATCGACATAGTCGGCGCCAGTGGGAACTGCCTCGATGCCCAGGACGTGGGCGGAGCGCGACAGTAGGACCAACTCTTCGGGCCGGCTCCAAGGCAACCCTGCCAGGGCCTCACGGCAGTTTCGAAAACCATGAGTAAAAGCAAGGACACCGCCCAATAGCGCCAGCGGCACAGCGACGCATAACGCGGGATGTCCGAGAAAGAACCGAAGATCGAACCGCCGGCAGTATAGGTCGGCCGCGTCCTGAAAAGCCCCCAGAGAAAAGCGGATGAGTTTGCGGCAGGTTTCGCCGCGCGGTCCGCCTTTCGTAGCCAGATGCGCGTGACCGTGGCGGATCTCAGTCAGCCATTCATCACGCCATTCGTGGCGCAAAGCCCGAGGCACCACGAGACTCGCACATCGGATCGCAGATCGACAAACAAATAGAACCCAGGCCATATTCACTCCCGCTGCGAGGCGATCACCGGGTAGCGATCGGACGCTGCTTCGAGGGCCCTGGTGCCCTGCGCCGTGATGCGAAAGTATTTCCGGGGAGGTCCCTCGGCCGTTGATTGGCCGGCCGCCTCGCGATGGGAGCGGATAAGCTTTGCTTCTTCCAACCGCCGCAGCGCGGGATAAATTGTGCCACTTGGCAGACCCGTAACTTCCATGATTTCGAAACCATAACAGTGACCGTCGCTCACGGCACCAAGGATTATCGCCGCGGCCAAAGACAGCTTGCTATTGCGCATCTCTCGCATCAGAATATAGCATTCTACATAGCTTGTCCAGCCATGCTCTTCTTTTTTCTTCAGGGTTCTGTGATCGATCCGACAGCCCGAGGACTCGGCGCGATCAGCTCAACGAATGCCGCTGGGCTTATCGGCCCATGCGCGGTTGAAGCCTCGGCTCGACAAAGCTGCCGCACTAAAACTCGTATCTCAGTACCAGCCGCACCTGGCGCGGCTCCTGTATCGCGGTGGGCAGGCGCAGATTGAAGGAGGGCCCGCTGATGTCGTTCTCCTGAATCTTGCGGCCGGCGTTGATCACGTTCAGGATGTCGCTCGCGGCCTCAATTCTGCCCAACGGCAGCCGAAACGCGCGAAGTATCCGCAGATTCCAATCCGCCGCGTACTCCGCCCGGTTATCGCCAACCGGCAACAGGAATGGTCCCTGGGCGAGGCCCGTCACCAGCAGATCCCGCCGGAACAGCAGGCCATCCATGTAAGCGACTGTGCTTCCCACTTCGATCCCGCCCCATGCCTTCGGCAGCGTGTAACTCGCCTGCATCTTGCCGACATAAGCACGGTCGGTGAAACTCCGGTCGGGCGCGTACGCTGTCGTGTTTGGGTCCATGTAGAGCGCTCCAATCACGCCGGGATCGTTTTCGAAGACTGCATTACCCGGATTCGTGGGGCCGTACGTCCGCTCCGCTTCGAACGAGAGACGAACCAGCAGGCTGCGCCATTGACTGCCCACTTCAGCTACAAAACCGGTGCTCTCGGTCCGCAAGCCGGGAGGATTTGTCAGCAGGTACTCATCCTTGCCCAGCGTTGCTGGATTCTGATCGTAAACAACCAGCGGCCGGTTATCGAATGCGCCGAGGATGCCGCTCGGTCCGGGATCGATAATGGTGACCGGCGTGAAGGCTGACGCGGGAGCGCCCGTATCGATCGCGGCGATGCGCTGTTTGTCGTCGCGCCGGAAAAGATGAATGCCGGCGAAATTCCCCGGCACGAGCGTGAACGCTGCGCCGAGGTTGAATTCATCTGCATAGGGCCGTTGCAGCGATGGTGAAATGGACGAGTAAGCTCCGCCGAATCGCATCAGCAGCGTGCCTACATCGCCTGGCTCAAACTGGCCGTCAAGGCTGCGGTCAATCCACTGATAAACGCTTCCGTTGAGGCTATTCGGATTTCCGAAGTCCAGATACCGGCCGGCCAGTGGCGAATACAGGCGGAAATACGTGGCCCGAAGGAGCAGCCGTTCGAGATGCGGAACCTGCCACGCAAAGCCCGCGCGCGGTGACACGCTGTTCCACACGATCAGATCCGGCCTTGCAACAGCCGGGTGAGCGTCCACGAATTGCCCATTCCCGTTAGCCGGAATCGAGCCGCGCGAGAGATCCCCCAGAATTCCGAGATCGAGCGATAGGCCCGCGGCCAACTGCACATGATCCCCGGCATAACTTTCGAACGAGCGGATGATCGACCGGCTGCTGTCCGGCGTTTCGAACTCCACTACTTCCGCGGGTGCGCCGTTGACCGTGATCAGGTTGACATTGTTAGGGATGATGATCCGGTTCTGCGGAGAGGAAGACTTCCACCCGGCGCCGGCCACGATTTGGTGTCGCGACCCCGCGGCGGTGAAACAAACCGGCTGCCAGTCGCCCGCAACGCTCTGGCGGGAGCGGACTGCGCGCGTGAACATCGGCGGGCTGCCTGTAACCGCACCAGTCACCAGATCCGTCGTTGAGTCTCCGAGCGCCTCGGCAGGATCGGCGTCGACGTGCGCAATCGAGTATCCGTAACGCACCTCGAGGACTCCCAGGCCGTGATCCTCGGAAAAACGGTGCGTCCATCCCGCTTGCAGAAAGTCGAAATGGTCGGCCCCGTTCTGGCCATCGAAACCCCCGGGCAGATCGAACTCTGGCGACATGCGGCGCCCCACCAACTCTTCCATTCCGTCCGGCATACCCCAGTTGTTGAGGTTGATCCGCGAGCCGCTATAAAGTGCGTCGAACCGATCGCGGGCGCCGCTGCGAATGCGGCTACGGACGTCTCCCCACAGTAAGCGGCTGCGTTGATTATTTCCCGGCGGAGCCAGAGGAACCGTTTGCATGGACCATTGTCCGCCGCCCGTCGCAAACAGGTCCGCCCATTTTGCTATGGGTCCGGCAACCTGCACGGAGTCGTGTGTGAACCAGCGAAACCGCTCGGCCTGCTGCACCATACCTCTCTCGGCAGGCGGCGGCAGATTCGAGGATGAAAGAAATCCACCCGTGTCCGCGGTCGCGAGCGCCCCGTGCCACGATGCGTCAGGCTGTGCCGGGAACACGCCCACCTCGGTTCCGTAGCTGGTCGAAGTCGTCTGAGCGAAATCGCTCCGCACGACGACGCCCTCCAGCGCGTCGATATCCGGCACGATCACCGGACGCCCAGGCTGATAGGAATCGGTTGCATCCATGCCGAGGAGCTTGAACTGCGTGTCGGTCCACGAGTACCCCCGCTGCGATTCGAGCCCTACCCGGTTGTCGCTCAAACCGGTGAAATCGAGCGGCTCCGTCACGCTCGCCGGTTCCTGATTCAGCAACAAACCTTCGAGCGTGGTTGCGCCCGGAAGCCCGCGCGCTCGCTCCGCTTCAGACCAGACACCGGGTGAGCGGCGTTGCACCACATCATGTAGGCCTCCCGATCCATCGATCCAAAGGTCCAGTCTCGTGGTTTGCAACGGGCCGACTGCTACTCTCACGCCTGATGCACGACCTCCGTCACCGGCGGCCAACAGATATTTTCCGTATGGCAATACCACCACGAACTCGCCATCTGCATTAGTCTCGATCACCGCTCGGAACTGAAGACTGCCCGAAACTACTATCTGGAAACCGCCGCGTGCATGACCATCCGGATCCCTAACCGTGCCTTCCAGGATTCCCGTGGTCAACTGCGCGCAGACGAACGAGGGGAAAGCAGCAGCCGCAAGCAGAAATATCAACCACCGGCAATCCCGGCAGCGCGGGTCCGGCATTGAGCCAGTATACGCGGAATCTCTCGTCAACCGAACTTCATTTCACCCTTTGGCTGTTGCTATCATGACAACTCAGATTCATGCCTCCAGCCGCAAAACCGGCACGTAAGAAGACTACCGTGCGTCCCCGGAATGCCGCCGAGCGCGCGGCACGCGTCACGGAGATTCTACGTCATCTCGATGAAATGTATCCCAACGCCGCCTGCGCGCTCGTCCATCGCACTCCGTGGGAGCTGCTTGTCGCGACCATTCTCTCCGCGCAATCTACCGACAAGACCGTCAACCAGGTCACACCCGGCCTGTTCGCAAAATATCCCACGATTCAGGATTTTGCCGCCGTGCGTCCCGAGGTGCTCGCTAACGATATCCGCTCCACCGGCTTCTTCAACAATAAAGCCAAATCCGTCGTCGGCGCCGCGAAGAAAATCCTGGCGGACTTCGGTGGCCATGTCCCGCAGACCATCGACGAAATGCTGTCCGTTCCCGGAGCCGCCCGGAAAACGGCCAACGTTGTGCTGGGCACGGCTTACGGCATCGCTTCCGGAATTGTAGTGGATACCCACGTGCAGCGCATCTCGCGGCGACTCGACCTCACCAAGAACACCGACCCCGTCAAGATCGAGCGCGATCTGGTGAAAATCATTCCGCAGAAAAAGTGGATCCTGTTTTCCCACCAGTTGATCCATCACGGCCGCACGCTCTGCTATGCGCGCAAGCCGCGCTGCCCGGAGTGCAAACTCGAGTCCCTTTGCTACGCCCGCGACAAAACCGTATGAAGTCTCTGATCGCCTTGCTCGTGGCCGCCGGTGCCGCCGCGCAAACCCCCGGCCCGCCGCAAGTGCTGCGCATTATCCGCCAGACCATCAAACCCGGCGCCTCAGCCGAGCACGAAAAAATCGGCGCCAGCGTCGCCCGCGGCGTGGCCCGCGCTAAATATCCCGCCAACTTCCTGGCGCTCACCTCCTTGTCGGGCGCGCTGGAAACCTGGATCCTCGAATTCCATGATTCTTTCGCTTCCGTCGAAGCCGCTTCCACTTTTGTCGAGAATACTCCGGCCGTGAAGTGGTGGTTTGCGCAATATGAGGCGCAGTCGGGAGCCTTGGTCACCGACGTGCGCCGCCTGCTTGCTATCTACCGCCCCGATCTCAGCTATCGTGGCGACCGCATGGCGCAGGATCTGCCGAAAATGCGCTACGTCAGCGTGGTGCTGGTGCGGCTCCTGCCCGCCCGCGACAGCGACTTCGCCGAAACCGTCCGGCTGGTGAAAGCCGCCTACGAAACGAGCGAGAGTGATCAGCCGCTTGTCATCTATCAGGTGGTCTCCGGAGCTCCGGGCCCGTCTTACCTGTTCTTCGCCCCCATGGCTTCGCTCAAGAGCATGGACGATGCCCCGGCCCGCGGTAAAGCCATGCGCGAAGCGCTCGGTGAGGACAACGCCGCCAAGGCGCTCAAAACTTCCGCCGAAGTCACCGCCGCCAGTGAAAGCTTTCTCTTTGCCTGTAACCCGCGGCTCAGTTACGTTTCTAAAGAATTCGCCGACACCGATCCCGATTTCTGGACCCCCAAACCGCCGCCCAAGCCCCCCGTACAGCCCGGAGCACTTCCACCGGCCGCCAGCCCCGGCTCTTCGCCGCCGGCACAACCCTAGCTCTCAGCTTCGCATCCGCAGCAGCAGGTACACTCCCGCCAGCGCGAATAGCGCATCCGGCGACCACGCCGCCACACTCGGCGGCAACTGATTCGCGTTCCCGATCTGCTCAAACAGCTTCCCGATTCCCCAGTACGCCATCGCAATCCCAATGCTCACCCCGATCCCCGCCATGGCCCCCCGGTTCCCCACCAGAAAAGCGAACGGCACAGAAATCATCGCCATGATGAGCGCAAATAACGGTATGGAGAATTTGTCGTAGAGCTGCACCCGCAACCGCACTGTGTCGAACCCGCTTTGCTGCAAATCGCGGATGTACGCGTCCAGTTGCTGGAAATTCATCTGCATCCCCTGTTCCATTTTCTTCATGAAGTACTCCGGGGATTCATCCAGCTCGGGAAAGGTCCTCACCTGGAAGCGCTCGAAGGTGGGCGCATCACTTTCGCCTCCGTCTGTGGACCGCACGTGACGCACCCATCCGTTCTGAAAAATCCACGTGTGCAGTGTCGGTTGCCATTCCGTGCGCTCCCCATAAATCTCGCTCCGCAAGTCGAAGGTCTTCGGGTCCAGCATGTAAACATGGACTCCGCCCATCGTGTTGATTTGGGCGTATTCGTAATACCAGATACGCGGGCCTCTGCCGAAAATCCACGGGCGGTCCGGATGCAGGTACGTTTGCACCGGCTTGCCCTTGATCTCGTTGTGCAGCGCGTCCTGCTTGCGATTCGTTTCCGGAAGGTAGAAGTGGTCAAACGCGAACAGCCCAACGCTGAAGATGGCACTGATGGCCAGCACCGGAACCGCCAGCCGGTGCAGGCTCACCCCACACGCCTTGAATGCCGTCACTTCATTGTGTTTGGTCATCACCCCGAACGTCACCAGCACCGCTACCAGCACGCTGATCGGCAGCATCTTGTAAATCAGCATGGGCGCCAGGAAAAACAGGTAGGCGAACACCTTCGACATGGCTATGTTGTTGCGGATGATGTCGCTCAACAGCTCAAAGAAATTGTAGATCTCCGTCATCATCACGAAGCTCGCCAGCATCACCACGAAATAGAACACAAAGCTGGTCAGAACGTACGTGTCTACAATCTGCGGAACCAGCGGCATCCATGGTGCGCGGCGCAGCCGGGCCGAACCCGTTGGCCGCGTCCCCAGCCGCGGGCGCAGCCAGGCAACCCCGTTCGCAAACCAGCCGCGCAGCGCTCCCACCAGATCGCGGTCCCCGGGCTCCTCCAGGCGTACGATCAGAATCAGTCCCGCAATCAGGAACGCCGCGTTCGGCGTCCAAACCGCCACTTCCACCGGCAGCGTCTTCTGCTTGGCGAGCCCCATCAGCGTAATAGACGCCAGGTAATAACAGAAAAACGCCAGGAACAACGCCGTCACATACCCGGCTGATTTCCCGCCCTTTCGCGACGAGATGCCCAGCGGAATTCCCACCAATGACAGCGTCAGGCACGCCAGCGGATATGCCATCCTACGATGTAGCTCGATGCGCGCCTCGATCCAGTCCGGCCCGGTGCGCGAGTATCGTTTCAGTTCGCCGGTATTCATCGCGCGAAACGTGGGATGCGTATCCGGAGTCGGCGAAGCGTCCAACGCCTGTTCGCCGCTCGAATAGACACTGTCATCCGTCACACCGTCTTTATCGTCCACTTCGTGCGAGCTCGCGTTCCGTAGCGAGAGCTGGATGCGATTATGCGCCGGATCAGGAACCGCGATGGCTTCGCGCGCAATGGTGATCCGCGGCCCCTGCGCCTTGTCGCGCAAACCGATCGTGCGCTGCTCGGGCGGCGTCAAATCGGCCAGGAATACGTTTCTCCACACTGCCACCGGGCCCGATTTCACATCCCCCACGTACAGAATCGTGTTGGTAAATTGTTCGTCAAAGACGCGCGGCTGAATGTCGGCGGTCAATTGCTCGGCGCCGACTCGATTGACGATTTCCGTGCTGCGCCTCAGCGCCCGCGGCGTCAGCCACAGCGCTGCCGTTCCTGTGATGATCGTCGCCAAGAGTGCAAACAGCATCACCGGAGCAATGACCTTGCGGCTCGATACACCCCCCGCCCGCATGGCGATAATCTCGCCGTCGGTCGACATCCGCCCCAGCCCGATCAATATCCCCACCAGCACGCCGAACGGCACCGTGAGCGGCAGCACCGGCGGCAGCGCCATCACAAACAACCACATCACCGTGGCCGTGTGCGTCGAGCTGCGCACCAGCATCTCGAAAAGCTTGTCCACCTGCTGGAGAAACACCACGAATGTCGCGAGCGCCGTCCCGAGCACCGCGCTCGACACAATCTCCCGAAACACGTACCGGCTGAGAATCCGCATCCGTTTATATTCAGATTACGCTATTTGCCTAGAGCCATTCCGGCCACTTCCGCGCCGAGCGAATGATGGCGGCCAGCTCCACGGCCTCCTTCGTGACCCGGTACGCCACGACATACGGAGAAACGATCAACTCTCGCGTACCTGCGACTCTTCCCTTTCGACCCATCTCGGGATGCCGCGCGAGCGCATCGATTCCAGCGAGAATTCGATCAACCGTGTCCGCCGCGACCGGAAGGCTGTCGTCGGTTATATATGCATGCAAAGAGTCCAGATCCCGCAGCGCGGTCTGAGTCCACCGAACGATCATTTTCGCCGCAGGCGGGCGATGACCTTCCTTACTTCCTTCTCGCTGACGAATTTACCCGACTCGGCGTCACGCAACCCTTGACGGATATGCTGCACCTGCCAGCGGTGCGTCTCGACGTACGCCGCCAGCGCCTCGTTGACCACGTGACTCCGGTCCCGATCGAGAGCCGCAGCAATCGCATCCAGCGCCTCGTGCGTCTCCGGCTCTATGCGAACGGTCAAGGTTTCCTTGGGCATGTACAACAGCGTAACACCGGATCAGCGAGAACCACCATTCAGCGAACAATCTGAATGGCCTGGATCGACCGGGACATATCGACAAATCGTGGAATTGGAGCGTCCGGGCTTGCCTCATAGTTCTTGGCCGTGGGCCCCATCGCGGCTCCAACCATGATCCCTCCGATTCCCCGCCCAATCGCCGTAGCAGCCACAACAACCCCGAAAACTACTTCGTCGAGCGAATTCGGCGACTGGCCCTCCTCGTCAATCCACTCCCAAACGGCAGTGGCCGAATCGTTCTCTACCATGTAGCGATCGAACGGCAACCGGACCACCGGTGTACCCTCGACCTCTCCCGCCGCAGGCAACGCGCTTAACGGTTGCGCAAGCACCGCCTTCGGACCGCTCGTCCCAGGCAAAGACATACTTCTGGACGTGACGAAAATTTGAGCCCCTTCGATATACGGAAGATGGAATTTCACCCAGAGCTTCGTGCCACTATCTGCCCCCGCTCCTTCTTCTGCTGCGGTCTTGAAGGAATTTGGTATCAATTCACAAAATTGTAGGTACAACGTCATGCTGACGCCACTCGCAGAGGAATGACCAAGCAACTGAGTATTGAGATCGACGCTCCGGGAAATGGTCACCGGAAGAGGACCGTAGTTCGGACCCCATGCCCTAAACGCGAGTCCCGGCTTCATATGCGCAAGTACAACCGCTGGACCCACCGGGACGATCTCGGATGGTGGCGCTTCCGTACAAGGCTGGATCGAGAGCGTGCCTAGAATTGGAAACGCAGGAATCTTGACATGCGGCACAGGCATAAAGAACCCGATGCTCAGCGCATTGGCATTTGCCCGAATGTTCCCTATGCGAAGGTTGCACGGCGAGGCATCAAGGGGAACCCTGGCGAACAAAAGAGCGCCTGTCGAAATCAACTCGCCGCGAACAATGAAATCGCCACTGTGTGTGGACAACTCCGCGTCAGTGAGATTTGCCGCCGACACACGGTTCGTTATGGCACTGTTCAGAAACAGTCGGACATCATAAGTTCCCGGCTTGTACCCGGTGAACCGCAACTGAATTTCGCCAACGACCTCAGCGAGCCCCTCTGCTCTTACGAGTGCGGGCAATGCCGTTACCGAAATCTCCGGCACGATGGGCGCCGGGTATGCGTCAATAACGTAGCGAAACAAGTCATTCTGCACTTGGTAGGTGAATTGTGCAGGTATGTACTCCGAGTAAAAGACTGTGGAGGACAGGGCTTTCTTGAGCGCCAGCACCTTGCCCCACTCGTCGGCTTCTTCTTTAGATTTCGGTGTTGCTGCCGTCTGGTTGAAGTACAGCATGACATGGGGTTTCCCCACCTTTGAGGCCGATTCGCACGCCAGCCGGATCTCGTGCTCGGTCCCGGAGGTACCAGCCGCACCCGTAGACCCCAAACGCTTCCAGAAAACCCCAACTACAAGATCCGCCTGCTCGGGCTTCAGAATCGAATCTATCCAAGCTTGGGTACCCTCGAGATGGAAGCCCGGGTACACGTCGGTTTTCCAGTTCGCGAGTTCCAATACCATGTTCCGACCAGCAAGCGCCAGGTTCCTGTTAACATCGCCGATCACCCTCTCCAGCGTTGCCACTTCAGCCTCTACGTCGCTCGGCGAAACGGCTACCACACGAAGACTGACCTTAGGATTCATTGT
>JASHOO010000186.1 GCA_030041035.1 Bryobacteraceae bacterium
GGTGTGGGCCATGGTGAAAACGGCGGTCGACGCGCCAATTCCCAAACCCAGCGTGCCCATCACCATCAGAGAAGTGCGCGGATTCCGCCGGATGCGCCGCAGCGCTTCGCGGATGTCGTCGTACAACGCCAACGTGGCCATGCACCCGACTCGCAGCACGTTTGTCGCCAGCCTGAATATCCTTCTGAACGGGCCAATTGGCTCTCTAATACTGAAGACTATAGAATCCTATTAGCTGATTCCGGACACTCTGATCCCGGTGCCGCACACGCGAACCACGGCCGTTGCACGATCAACGTCTGATTGCAAACTGCGGCTTCCTGGCACCCGAAGTGCTGGAGGATCGGCCAAGAAGGGCGGCTCATGAATACGCTGATTCAGAACTGCCGTTATGCTGTGCGGATTTTTCGCGGATCCCCTGGTTTCACCGCAGTGGCTGTGCTGTCACTCGCCGCCGCGATCGGCGTAAATACCGCCATCTTCAGCGTGTTCAACGCTGTCTTGCTCAAGAATCTGCCCGTACCAGCGCCCGAGCGGCTGGTTTTCTTGCGCGTCCCCAATGGAAGCGTCTCCTATCCCTGGTACCGCGAGTTCAGAGACCGCAACCAGGTTCTACCGGGCCTGCTAGCCACCAGTTGGCCCTGGAAGATGGCGATGCGTGCGGGCGAGAGCGGCGCGGAACTGGCAGCGGTGAGCTTCGTTTCCGGCAATTTCTTTCAAACTCTGGGCGTCGCAACGGTAATTGGCCGGCCGATCGCGCCCTCGGACGACCAGGCGAATGCCAATCCCGTGGGCGTGCTGGCCTACGGGATCTGGCGGCAGCGCTTTGGCGCCGATCGCTCCATCATGGGCCGCATCATTCGCATTAACGGCCATCCTTTGACCATCATTGGGGTCGCGGCGCGCGGGTTCCACGGAGTTTACACCGGCTCACCCACGGATCTCTATGTCCCCATCCACTCCATCGGGTCCATCCGCCCCGACTTTTGGGGATGGGAGCGCCCGGACTGGAACTGGCTTGCCACGCTAGGGCGCCTGAAGCCGGGGGTAACGATCCGGCAGGCGGAGGCATCGCTCAACGTGATGGAGCCGCAGGTGCGGGCGGCGCTCGATGTCGAACGGGCGAGAATCCGGCCTGGGTCGAAACCCGACAAGGAAGCGGAACCGGTTCGGCTGCTTCCGGGCGGCGTGGGCACGCCATGGTTGCAATATCAGCTTTCCCATCCTCTGAACATCCTGCTCATGGCGACCGGCCTGGTTCTGCTGATCGCATGCGCCAACGTCGCGAACCTCTTCCTGGCACGAGCCGCATCCCGCCAAAGAGAGATGGCCGTGCGGCTGTCATTGGGCGCGACGCGCTGGCGCATCACAGGGCAACTCTTCACCGAAAGCCTGATTCTGGCGGCTGCCGCCGGCAGTCTGGGAATTCTGCTGTCTTTCTGGGGCACTGATGCGCTGTTGGCTCTGCTGCCAGCCGGGCGCCGCGCGATCGATCTTCAGCCGACGCCGGACATGCGTGTGCTGGCCTTTACGGCGCTGGCCTCAATCGCCGCCGGGTTGCTCTTCGGCCTGGCCCCGGCGCGTGAAGCCTCACGGACAGACATCACGGGCGCAATGAAAGCGGATGCCGGCGCCACAGCGGGCGGTGCTCGCATGGCGCTGCGCAAAACACTCGTGACCGCGCAGGTGGTTCTGTCGCTCGCGTTGCTGGTGGGAGCGGGTTTGTTCCTGCGCACGCTGGGCAACCTGTTGGATATCGATCCGGGCTTTCATCGTGAAAACGTGCTGCTGGTGGGAACCGATCCCGCGCAGTTCGGCTACAACCGCCAGCGCGTGCGCCAATTTTACGATCGGCTTCTCGATCGCACTCGGCAAATTCCGGGCGTCGTGGCCGCCAGTCTGGCCCAGATCACACCGCTCTCCGGCGCCAACCGGAATTCGGTTGTTTCCTTCGAGGGCTACAAGCCCACGAGCAAGCGAGAGATGATCCTGGAGTTCAACCAGGTCAGCGCCGGTTATTTCTCCACCATGCGCATTCCCATTCTGCTGGGCCGCGACTTTACGCCGGAAGATGAGCCGGCGATTGTGCCCGAGGGTGGTTTCCTGGAAGGAATCGCCGGCTCTTCCACCGGCGATTTGGGCCCTCCCGTGTTGCCACACGAGCGGCGCAGCGCGATCATCAGTGAGTCTACGGCCCGCCATTTTTTCCAGGACGCAAACCCGATCGGCCGGCGCTTCAGCTACGGCGAGCCGTTCCGGGCGGATCAGGCTTTCGAGATCGTCGGGGTGGTGAAGGATGTGAAGTATGGCGGTCTGCGCAGGGAAGCCCGCATGATGATCTATGTTCCCGTCTGGATGCACGGCGCCGAATCGTGCTGGCTCGCTATGCGGACCGCGCGCGATCCCAAGCAGCTCGGAGGAACCATTCGGCGGACGGTGCGCGATATCGATCCCGCCATTCCTGTGCTGGAAACCACCACGCTCGAAGAAGATGTCGATAACAACATCAGCGACGAGCGTCTCATTGCCAATCTCTCCAGTTTCTTTGGCGCATTGTCCCTGGCGCTCGCGGCCATTGGCCTCTACGGCGTGATCAGTTACACGGTCACGCGCCGGACCAAGGAGTTCGGCATCCGCATGGCTCTCGGCGGGCGGCGTTCCGAGCTCGTTTGGATGGTGCTGCGGGAATCGCTGGGACTGGTTGTGTTGGGAATCGCCCTCGGCACGGGCGCTGCGTTCGCCCTCACCCGCCTGGTGAGTTCCATGTTGTACGGGGTGTCGGCGCATGACCCCGTCACCATCGGGGCCGCGGCGGCTCTCCTGCTGGCCACTTCCATCTTCGCGGCTCTGATTCCCGCGTATCGCGCCAGCCGCGTGGATCCCATGGCGGCTCTGCGGTGTGAATGATCGGGTATCTCTAGCTTTGCGGCGGCAGGCCGGAGCCGAAGCCGCCATCCACCACGTAGGCCGAGCCGGTGACGAAGGACGCGTCGTCGCTGGCCAAGAACACCGCGACGCGGCCCACTTCTTCGGGGCGCCCGATGCGCCAGAGCGCGTGCAGCTTGCCTGCGGCCGCGCGCGCCGCGGCGGGATCCGGCTGCGCCTGAAAATATCCCTCGGCGAGTCCGGCGTCGATGTACCCCGGGCAGATGCAGTTTACGCGAATGCCTTCCTTGCCGTGATCGATGGCCATGGCTTTGGTCAGTGCGATGATCGCGCCTTTGGTGGCGCAATAACCGGCGCACATGGGCTCGACGAAAAAGCCGTTCACCGAGGCCATATTCACGATCGCGCCTTTGGTCGCGCGCAGATGGGGCAGGAAGAATTTCGAGCAGAGAAACACTCCGCCCAGGTTCACGGCCATCTCGCGATTCCATTCCTCGACCGTCGTGTCTTCGACGGTCTTGTTCACCTGGATGGCGGCGTTATTGAAGAGCAGGTGCACCTTGGAATAGACGCGGAGTGTCTCGCGAACGAGATTCCGCACCGACTCGGGATTTGACACGTCGGTTTCGACAGCGTGCGCGCTGCCGCCCATCTGCGCGATGGTGTGGGCGGTTTCCCGCGCTCCGGCATAGTGGATATCTGCTAGGACGACGCTCGCGCCTTCGCGGGCAAACTCCATGGCCGACGCCCGTCCAATCCCTGCTCCCGAACCTGTGATCACTGCGACACGGTCTTTTAGCTTCATGGCTGTATGCATTCTATGCGAAGAGGGATGAGGCTAAAGTTACATCTGTTAACTACCGATGGAAGTTACAACGGAGCTCACTGCATGTCGGTCCTGGTCCTGCAGGGCAATGGCGCAGCACGCGACCATCTGATTTCGAGTCTGGAGACGCACGGGTTCGAACCGGTGCGGACGGTGTCGAGGCCTTCGGGCTTAGCGACGGAGTTGGCGGACCGTACGGGATTAGCGGCGATCCTGGTGGATCTGGCGCTGGACGAGGATCTCGCGGTCTGTCGGCAGATCCGGGTGGTGGACCCGACGATCCCGCTGCTGGTGCTGTTCGACGACGAGTCGGCGGCGCAACTGGAAGGTGCACTGGCCGCCGGAGCAACGGGCTGTGTTCCGCAGCCATTGAATCCACTGGAGTTAGTGGCCAAGCTACGGGCGGCAATCCGTCAGCAGCGCTACCGGCACGCGCCGGAAGCCGAAGAGATCGCCGCGGCTTCCGACCCGCTGACGGAATTAGCCAATGACCGGCGTTTCCGGCTGGACCTGGACCGGGCGTGGCGGCGCGACTGGCGTACGCGAGCGCCCATCTCATTGATTGTGCTGAACATTGATCATTTTGCGCAATTCAACCAGTTCTATGGGCGCGCGGCGGGGGACGATTGCCTGCGCCGCATTGCGGGAACGATCAAAAGAGCTCTCTACCGGCCGGATGATCTGGCGGCGCATCGGGGAGCCGGGGAATTTGCCGTACTACTCTCGGGAACCGACCGCGCCGGCGCGGCCGTGGTGGCGGAACGGCTACGCAGCAAGGTCCAGGACCTGGAGATTCCGCATGCCGCCTCGTCCGCAGGTCCTTACGTGACCATCAGCTTGGGAGTGGCGACGGCGATTCCCAGTTCAGACCAGTCGTTCGAGGACGTAGTGGCTACTGCGGAGCGCGCGCTGTCACAAGCTAAGTTACGTGGACGGAATCAGTTCGCGGCGCTCGAAGAGGTGCCAGCCGCGGCTTGGCTAGGGTGAGCCAGGGGGCGGGGGTACGGGCGGCGGCGCTGGAGAGGACGGCGCCGGTTTGCCGTCCACGGTATCGGGTTCCATCAATTCGCTGCGCGTGCCGTCGGGATCGAACAGATTGAGCTGGCGCCGGCGATTGATGCCGGTGCGGACCTCGAGCGTTCGGGTGTAGCTCGCGCCGTAGGGCCGCGCTTGGAGCTTGGCCCGAGCGGCGGCGGCATCCGGAACACGCAGGCAGATGTGGTGCTCGACGCCGCGCTTATCAGGCGCGGGCAGCATGCGGTAGAGCATGAACTCGATGTAGTCCCCGCCGTCGGGCACCTGCATGTTCACCCAGGAGAGGACCTGCCCGTTGCTCGATCCGCGCCAGATCTCGCGAAAGCCCAGAATCCCGGCATAGAAGCGCATGGCGGCGTCGAGGTTGCCCACTAGAATACCTGCGTGAAGGAGGTGATCGGAGATGCGCGTGTCCGGGAGGTCTTTACCCTGATCGCGGAGGCTCCAGCCATCAGGCGCGTATTGGACGATCTCGAGGGTATGGCCGTCGGGATCGGTGATGTTGAAATTCAGGTTTCCGATGCGGCCCTTGGGAACACGGTCGGGTACCTTGACGCCGCGCGCGGCGAGATAAAGGCGCATGCGCTCGGCATCATCGGTTTCGAGCGCCACGTGGTGCAGCCGGTCGGCGCCGGGTTCGAGCGAGGGGAAGAGCTCGAGAAATTGACGGTCGTTGATCTTGATGAAGGTGAGCGAGAGCGAGCCATCGGGATTGTCGAGGTGAAACGGCTCGGCGAAACCGAGGAAGTCTTTGTAGAAGGCTCGGGACTTTTCGATGTCGCTGACGCGCAGGGCCACGTGGGCGAGGCCGAGGATTTTGGGGCGTTCGGGAGGTTGGGCCTGCACCAGAGCGGCGGCCACGAGAGCCGTGCACGCGAGTTTCATGAGCGTCAGTCTTTCTCCGCGATGAGGCGCTGCTCGCGGGTTTTGCGACCGGGATTCCAATCGGCATTCGTCTCGACGTCTTCGAAGCGCACGATGCGGAATCCGAGGAAAGCTTTCAAGACGGCATTATCGCTATCGGCGCCGTTCACGTAGACCACGACACCACCGGGCTTGAGGGCACGCCAGAAGATGCGGGCGTCGTTGATGGTAAGGTCTTTCACGTAGGTCACGACGATCATATCCCAGCGATCGGCGCCGTAATCGAACTCGTCGTCGCGAGCGACCACGGCGTGAATCCTAACGCCGGCTTTTTCCGCGTTCGATTGGGCGATGCGAACGGCTTGTGCGGACGGATCGAAGCCGGTGACGTCCCAGCCGCGCGCGGCGAGATAGACCGAGTTGCGTCCCTGGCCCATGCCAACGTCGAGCGCAGCACCGGGCCGGCGGTTTTCGGCCGCGCTGACGACGAGGGCCGTAGGAGTTTCCTTGAAGATGGGATCAGAGCCGGCGAAGACCTTGTCCCAGAGGATCTCCGTGCCTTTGCGGCGGGTCTGGAAGAAATCGGAAATCACAGCCATGCGATGGTTGACCACGTCCTGGGAGACTCCGCGGCGCGTCTCGTCGGCACGATAGGCGGCGAAGAGCTCGCCGGGGTGACTGTTGGGCGGCTGTGCCTGAAGCCAGCGAATGAATGAATCCCAGATTTCCTGGTCGGATTCGGGCGGGGCGCCCATAAGGCCCGCGAGGAGCAGAAACACAGCCATTAATCGCACGTGAGCAGTACCTTCAATACTCCGGGCTTGGCCGCGGTGCGGAATGCTGCGGGGGCGCGGGAGAGCGGCATTTGTTCCGAGATCATATCCGCCACATTGATGAGGCCGTTCTTGAGCAGGTCGAGGGCAGGCTCGAAGCGGCCGCAGCGCGAGCCGACGAGCGTGATCTCATTGACGATCATGGGCGCGGTATCGAATCCGGCGAGGCCGTGGACCGTGGATTTCATGATGATGGTGCCGCGCGGGCGCGTCATGCGGACCGCATGAGTGAGACCTTGGGGCGAGCCTGTGGCGTCGACGACCCAGTCATATTGCGCGGCGGGCAGGCGGTCGCGCACCAGTTCGGTTTCGACACCGGCGCGCGCGGCAATGCGCAGCTTCTCTTTGTGGCGTCCGAATTGATGCACGCGATAACCGTGAACGGCGAGAACCTGAGCGACGAGCAGACCGAGCTTGCCATCGCCCAGCACGGCGACGGGCGAACTGCACGGAATCGAGACCTGATCGAGAATCTCCGCGGCGGCGGCGAGAGGCTCGACGAAGACAGCCTGCTCGGTCGGAATGGCGTCGGGGACCACGTGCAGATTGCGCTCGGGCAGGGTGAGGAATTCGCGAAACGCGCCGGGATGTTTCACGATGCCGAGCACGGTGCGTTTGGGGCAGTGGCGGCCGAGACCGCGGCGGCAAAACTCGCAGCAGCCGCAATCAAGATTGATTTCGCCCACCACGCGGCGTCCGATGAGATCGCGGCGCGCGGCCTCCACGACCTCACCGACAAACTCATGGCCGGGAATGCCGGAGAATCCGTAATAGCCGCGCTGCAGTTCGAGATCGGTATTGCAGATGCCGCCGCGGAGCAGGCGAATCATGGCGAAACCTTCGGGTGCGCGCGGGCGGGGACCGCGTCTGACCTCCACGCGACGGTTTTTGAGATGCACGGCGAGCATCGAGGTTCAGTATAGAAGGGTGTGGCCGCCAATGCACTGGAGGGAGACTTCCCATCCTTTTTGCCGGGCGTGGCAGAATCGGGAATTGAGTCTCCGTCCCTGGTTTTCTGGTTTGCGGCAGCCCGCTTCACGGTCCTGACGGCGGGGTCTACGGCTTCGCGCTATCGGTGTGGAAACCGCCGGAGCTGCGTAGTACGTTCCACTTTGCTTCGATACTTTCGGGGAAAGCTTTCAGGAAGCGAACGTAGGTCTGGTGTGCGAGCGCCAACTGGTGATTCGCAGCATAGAGCCGCGCGAGATGCTGGTAAGGAGCTACGAGGAAAGGATCGAGCTGCAATGTCTTCTCCAGATACTTGATCGCGTTCTCATGATCTCCGGCGTTTTCCGCGGCAAGAGCCATGTCATCATAAACCAAAGCTGAGTCGGGTTCGGCGGCAAGGGCTTTGCCGAACAGGGCCTCCGCGTCGGCCTCTGCTTTTGTCCCACCGATAATCTGGCCCATCGCCCTCAAGAAATCCGGATCGTTCGGAAAATCATTCTCCGCCGAAGACAATAGCTCATAACCGCGGCGAATGAACCGAAACAACTCCAACTGTCTGCCGACCCGTGCATAAGCCAGGCCCAAGTTGCGTTCCGCAAACCGGGGCGGCGGATCGTGCCACGGTACCAGCTCATCTTCATTGGTTGCCGGAGCACTGCCGTTCACCAGCGACGCGGCCCGCAGGGCGGCCAGTTCTCGCGGGGTATAGATGGCGATGCGATGGTCGGTTAAGATGGTGTGCCCGCCTTTTCCGGCCGGCAGGCGCGGCATGT
>JASHOO010000187.1 GCA_030041035.1 Bryobacteraceae bacterium
AAAGCCAACATCCGGCCGTATTCATGAGGAAGCTGGCGAGAAGCAGTGTGCGCACATGCAGACGGTGCCGCAGCGCGCCTCCCAGAGGCCGGGTGCCGATCCCCAGCAGCAGCACGAAAGATCCCACCAGACCGGCCCTGGCGAGCGGCATCCGGAAAGTGGCGCTCAGCAGCGAAACAATCCAGGCGCCTACCACAATCGCCAGGGCGAACGAGGCTGCCTGCATCCAGCCGAGCAGCCAAAGCTGCGGCGCCAGGAGCATTCGGCGGAACTGCCCGCGTGCGTGTGCGGCTGCCGGTACGCGCGGCGCCGCTGTGACCCACGCAATCCACGTCAGCGCTCCTAAAGCGGCGCTGGTGAGAAATGCGTCACGCCATCCGCTCAGCGCATAGATCCGGGGCACAACCAGAATGACGAATCCGGAGCCCAGCAGAATAGATCCGCCGTACAAGCCTTGCGCCAGGTGCAGCCGTGGGCCGGCGAGGGCTTCGTGCGTGTAGCGGGCACCGGCGACAAAACAGGCTCCCGTGCCGACACCGGTAAAAATCTTCCACACAAGAAGCTGCCAGTAAGCGGAGGAAAAGGCGATGCCAAAACTCCCCAGCATCACCCACGCCAGTGCGCCGATCAGAATTCTACGCGAGCCAAACCGATCGACGAGGTGGCCGCCGGGAATCTGCATGACTGCATGGGTAGCGAAGATTCCCGTCGTCAGCAGGCCCGCAAGCGCCTGGCTAAAACCGAACTGACTCGCCAGCGCGCCTGCGAGCGGCGCGTGATTCGTGTAGTTGACCGAAAATGCAAACCCCACCGCGCACACCGACACCAGCGCCCGATTTTGCGCTCCGCGAGAAAGCGCCGAGACTTCGCGTGCGGCGGCAAAACTTGAAGTCGCCACTGGATTCCTGGGGCATTATACAGCCCCAGAGCTTTTAAATTGATTTGGCGTTGATAACGCTTTACCGATTGGCCGGGGAGAACGACGCTTCTGCGCTGGCGGCTGTACGCGTTTCGACTGCCTCACCCAAGCGCATTTCTTTCCAGTCGTAGCGGAACTCCTGCCCGCAATCCAGGCATACAACATAGGTTCCGTGGCGATGCGTGGCCGACGCCATCTTGTGGTTGGGTGTCAGCGGAAACGTAGTTCTTTGGTGGGAGCAGCCAAACAACGAATTCAGCAGCGAGCCTAACATATGGCATCCTTTCCTTACTAACTTAGATACATTTTATCTGCTAAGAGTTTCAATGCAATACAGGCCTAGCCAGTACCAATGGCAAAGTTGTATGAATTGCGACACTTAGCAAGAGAGTATATGCCTGTGACTCAAGCGTCTACGCCTTCTCACTCACTTAGTTCCATTACCACTAGTGATGCACCTAGTACGAACGTTTCAGACGTGAAGCTTCCGGGCGATGTCTTCGGCGATCTGTTGGCCGTGAAATCGTCCGTTTTCAATAAAGATCTCGTTGGTGTGCATGCCGGCGACGATCACGCCGGCCAGGTAGATACCGGGTGTTTCACTTTCGAGCGTGGTTGGATTAGTGCGGGGCCGCTGTGTGGCCGGATCGAGCGTAACTCCAACCGAATTCAGGAATTGAAGGTCGGGACTGTAACCGGTCAGTGCAAAAACGAAGTCATTTCTTAAAATAACTTCACCTTTCGGGGTATCTAGAATGAGTGAGTCCGCGAGAATTTCCACAACCTTGGAATGAAAGTAAGCCTTGACCTCACCGTTCTTAATTCTATTTTCAATATTCGGACGAATCCAATACTTCACTTTTTCGGATATTTGGCCGCCGTGATGAATGAGAGTCACTCGCGCGCCGGTCCAGAAGAGTTCCAGCGCTGCAATGGCCGCTGAGTTCTTAGCGCCGATCACGGCAACATCCTGGTTGTAGTAGGGATGCGCCTCTTGGTAATAGTGAAGCACCTTCGGCAGATCCTCCCCGGGGACATTTAGCATGTTGGGCACGTCGTAATATCCGGTAGCGAGGATCAACTTACTTGCGCTGTAAGTGTGCCGGCAGCCGTAGCGATCGGTAGTATGTACGGCAAACGAGCCGTCGGCGCCGCCGATGTTATCTACTTTCTCGTACTGGTGGATATCCAGCTTGTAGTGATCGGCGACCCGGCGATAGTACTTCAGCGCCTCCGTGCGGTTCGGTTTTTCGTTGAGGCTGGTCATCGGGATGTCGCCGATCTCCAGCAGCTCCGGCGTGGTGAAAAACACCATGTTGGTGGGATAGTGGTAGAGCGAGTTGGTGACGCAGCCCTTCTCGATGAGCACGGCGTCCACGCCGCGCCGCGTCAGCTCGATACCGCAGGCGAGCCCTGTGGGTCCGGCGCCGACGACGACAACATTCACGGAGCTCACAGTTTGGCTTCAACCTCGGAATAGACCTGTTCGAGCGCTGCAGGCAACGCTGCCGGATCTTTGCCCCCGCCCTCGGCCATATCGGGACGGCCGCCGCCCTTGCCGCCAACCGCTTGCGCGACCGCGCCCACGAGTTTTCCGGCGTGGATTTTTGACGTCAGATCTTTGGTGACAGCGGAGACAATGGAGACGTTGGAATCGTCTGCCGACGCCAGCACTACCACCGCCGTCTTCCACTTATTCCGCAGCGAATCGGCGAGTGCACGGAGCTGCGCACGATCCATGCCATCGAGACGAGTAGCCAGAACGCGAACGTTCTTGATGCTGCGCGCCTGGCCTTCCACCTCGCCCGCCGCTGATTGCGCCACCTTGTTCTTGAGCTGCTCGACCTGTTTTTCGAGCGCGTGCTCGCGCGTCATCATTCTCTCCACCTGCTCGACCAGCTCCGGTTCCGAGACTTTCATCATCTCGGCGATGCGCTTGAGAGCATCGTTGGCCTGCTGGTAGCGTTCCACCGCGCGATCTCCCGTGATAGCTTCGATGCGGCGGACACCGGCCGAAATGCTGCTCTCGTACACCACTTTGCATACGCCGATATCACCGGTGCGGGAGACGTGCGTGCCGCCGCACAGTTCCTTGCTGAAGCCGGGCACGGAGACGACGCGAACGCGGTCACCGTATTTCTCACCGAACAATGCCATGGCGCCGGTTCCGATGGCTGCATCGAGCGGCATGATTTCGGTGTCGACAGCGATGTTCTCGAGAATCTCGCGGTTCATGAGCCGCTCAACTTCTTCGATTTCTGCCTGGTCCATGGCGGTGTAATGCGTGAAATCGAAACGCAGCCGTTCCGGGGCGACGATGCTGCCCGCCTGCTTGACGTGCGTGCCCAGCACTTTGCGCAAAGCCGCGTGCAAAAGGTGCGTGGCAGTATGGTTGCGCATGGTCGCATGGCGCACCGGGTCATTCACGCGCGCCCAGATCTCATCTCCTACGCGAATCGTCGCGCGCGCCACGATGCGATGAACGGAAAGACCCGGAAGCGCCGGATATGTCGTTTCCACGTCGGCCAGTTTTTCGTTGGTCTCCGAATATAGCCCGCCCTGGTCACCTACCTGGCCGCCGGTTTCGGCGTAGAACGGTGTTTCGTCGAGAACCAGTTCAGCTCGCATGCCCGGTTCTATGCGATCCACCGGCTGCTCGGCAACCAGCAAGCCGATCACTCTCGCATGCGATTCCAGATGCTCGTAGCCGACGAACCGCGTGCGGCCTTTTTCGAGCAAAGCCTGATAGGCCGGAGCCACTCCGCCCTTCTCCGCGCCCTTCCAGCTTGCGCGCGCACGCCGGCGCTGCTCCTCCATTTCACGGTCGAAACCCACGCGATCGATCACCAGGCCGCGCTCCCGGGCCATATCCTCCTGCTCGTCGAGCGCCAGGCCGTAAGTGTCGTATAGCTTGAAAGCCACGGCCCCAGGCAGCACGCCATCCGAGAGCGACTTTACGGCGTCGTTGAATTCCTTCTCTGCCACCAGGAACGTCGTGGCATAGCGGTGCTCTTCATCTTTGACCACGCGCGCGACCTGCTGCACGGTGGACATCAGCTCGGGATAGCCGGGCTGCATCAGCTCGGCGACGAATCCGGTCAACTCGTAAAGGAACGGTTTCTCGACTCCCACCATCCGGGCATTGCGCATGGCGCGCCGCATGATTTTGCGCAGCACATAGCCGCGGCCGTCATTGGAGGGTAGAACGCCATCGTGAATCAGGAAAGCGGTGGAGCGCGCGTGATCGGCGGCGATGCGGAGCGCGGTATCGACCCTTGGATCGCTGCCGAACGCCACATTGCCGAACAGCTCCGCTCCGCGGTGAATGATGGGCAGCAGCAGATCGGTATCGTAGACGGAGAGCTTGCCTTGCATCACGGCGGTCATGCGCTCCAGACCCATACCCGTGTCGACGGACGGCCGCGGCAGAGGCGTGAGCACACCGTTCGCGTCCCGGTTAAACTGCATGAACACCAGATTCCAGATTTCCACGAAACGGTCGCCCGCGTCGCTGGGAAACTCTTCGTGTTCGCGGCCGGGAGCGGCTGCTTCCACGCCCATGTCGTAATGAATTTCCGAGCACGGCCCGCAGGGTCCAGTGTCCCCCATTTGCCAGAAGTTGTCCTTCTCGTCGAGCCGGAAAATGCGGCTCTTGGGAACGCCTGCGACTTTCTGCCAAAGCTGCTCGGCCTCGTCATCCTCACGGAAGACCGTGACGTACAGCTTGTCCTTGGGCAGTCCGCAGTCCTTAGTGACAAGATCCCAGGCAAACTCGATAGCCTCGGCTTTGAAGTAGTCTCCGAAGGAAAAATTCCCCAGCATCTCAAAGAAAGTAAGATGCCGCCGCGTGTAGCCGACGTTCTCCAGGTCGTTATGTTTGCCGCCGGCGCGCACGCACTTTTGCGAGGTGGCGGCGCGTTTGTAATCGCGCTTCTCCAGGCCCAGAAACACTTCTTTGAACTGGTTCATGCCCGCGTTGGCGAACAGCAGCGTCGGGTCGTTCGCCGGGACCAGCGGCGAGCTGGGCACCACGCGGTGCCCGCGGGCAGAGAAGAAGTCGAGAAACCGTTCGCGGATTTCGTTGCCTGTCACAGAGATCCTTCAGAAAGAGGTGGTCTCCTCATTTTGGCACAGAGGCCCGGTCGAAACAGGCAGCCTTCTCCAGAGCCATTGCCAGGGAACCCAAACCATCTCGGTCACGGGCCATAGTTTGGGCGGTGTCATGGCGCGCTTCATTCACTCGTAAACACTTGCCAGGAGCCGCATCAGTAGAATGAAGGTTTATGACAAAAGTCCTGGTATTACTTCTGGCGTTTGCGTCACTGGCCACTGCGGAGAGGCCGAAGCTGGTGCTGGCCATCGTGGTCGACCAGTTTCGCTATGACTATCTGCTTCGTTTCCGCGACGAATATAAGGAAGGCGTCGACCAATTGCTGACTCGCGGCGCCGTGTTCACCAACGCCCATTACGAGCATTTCCCTACTGTGACCGCGGTAGGCCACAGCACATTTCTCTCCGGAGCACTGCCATCCATCAGCGGCATTGTGAGCAACGAGTGGTACGACCGCGAAACCGGCAAGACGGTCACCAGCGTCTCGGATGACTCCGTAAAGATTCTGGCGGGAACCGGCGATGGCGGCGCTTCCCCGCACCGATTGCTGGTGAGTACCGTAGGCGACGAGTTGAAGATGGCCGACGGCAACCAATCCCGCGTGATTGGGGTGTCGATTAAGGACCGTAGCGCGATCCTGCCGTCGGGTCATATGGCGGATGGGGCATTTTGGTTCGACGCCCGGAATGGCAACTTCGTCAGCAGCACGTATTATTTCGGAGAGCTGCCGGGATGGGCGGGCGAGTTCAATGCCGCGCATGCCGCCGACCGGTACAAGGGCGCTACCTGGATGAATCAGAAGATGCCCGACGAAGCCGGGCCCGCGCTCTACAACGCGGTCCTCAACACGCCTTTTGCCAATGAGTTGATTGAGCAATTCGCCGAACACGCAGTGGATGGCGAGAAATTGGGCGAGCGCGGTGTGACCGATCTCTTGGCGGTCAGCTTCTCGGCCAACGATTACGTGGGGCATCGCGTGGGACCGGATGCCCCGGAGGTGCGCGATATTTCGATTCGGACCGACCAGGTGATCGGCAGGCTGTTTCACTTTCTCGACGGCCGTGTGGGCATGCAGAATGTGGTGGTGGTGTTTACCGCCGATCATGGAGTCGCGCCCGTGCCGGAAGTGAATCAGGCACGGCGCATGCCGGGCGGCCGCGTGGCGCCGGGTGTCGTGAAGGATGCGGTGCAGGCGGCGCTCGTCAGGAAATACGGGGAGGGGAACTGGATCGTCAGCCCCGGCGAGTCGTCCCTTTACCTGAATCTCGATCTGATCCGGGACAAGAACCTGGACCGCGCGGCAGTGAATCAAACGGCGGCCGAGGCCGCACTCAGCATCCCGCATGTGATGCGCGCCTATACGCGCGAGCAGTTGATGCAGGGTGAGGTTCAGGACGATCTGATCGGCCACCGGATCATGAATGGGTTCAACGTGCGTCGCGGCGCGGATATCTATCTGCTGCTGGAGCCGTACTGGTTGAGCTGGGCGCACGGCACTTCTCACAGCACGCCTTACGATTATGACGCGCACGTCCCCGTTATCTTCATGGGGCCGGGGATCAAGGCAGGACGTTTTGACGAGAACATTGCAGTCAATGATGTCGCGCCCACTCTGGCTACCCTGCTGGAGGTCGAAACACCCAGCGGCTCCTCCGGCCGCGTGTTGGCCGAAATCTTTACCGAGGCGCACGATTCCGGGCGCAGCCGCTACGCTGCACCCAAATTGGGTGGCGCCGAGATACACTAGAGCCTGCTATGAATCTTCGTCCGTTACACGACCGTGTCTTGATCAGACGCCTGGAAGAGAAAGAGAGCAAGATCGGCGGCATCATCATCCCGGATTCCGCCAAAGAGAAGCCGCAGCAGGGTGAGGTAGGCGCCGTTGGAGGGGGGAAGCTTTCGCCCAAAGGCGAACGTATCGCGCCCGAGGTGAAGGTGGGAGATCGCATTCTGTTCGGCAAGTACTCCGGCGCCGAAATCAAGATTGACGGGGAAGAATACCTGGTCCTGCGCGAGGACGAAATCCTGGGCGTGCTCGAATAGCGGCAACGGTGTGCTAACCTGATTATCTAACACACCTCTTATCAAGGAGTTTTAGTAATGTCTCGAATTCCCGGGAGCAGCGCGCTTTTGGGGTGCGCGGCTCTGCTTGTTCTGGCCAGTGCAGCCTTCGCCCAAACCAAGGTAGCTGTGATCAGCCTCCAGCGCGCAGTCTTGGAGTCCGACGAGGTTCAAAAGGCGGCAGTCACCATGGAGAACAAGTATAAGCCGCGCCAGCAGGCAATCGAGAATCTCCAGCGTGATCTGCAAGGCCTCCAGCAGCAGTTGCAGACGGGAGCGGGCAAGCTGACGCCCTCGGCGGAGGCCGACCTGACGGCACAGGGTCAGAAAAAACAGCGCGATTTGCAGCGGATGACCGATGACCTGCAAAGCGACTTCAACAGCGAACGCAACGAGATTCTGGGCGCCAGCACCAAGAAAATGGCGGAAGTAGTCCGAAAGCTTGCGGAAGACAAGGGATACGACGTAGTCGTGGATACCTCCAATACCGTGTACTTCAAACCGGCCCTGGACGTCACTGCCGAGGCCCTGGCGGCATACAACAAAGCGTACCCTGCCCCTAAGTAGGCAGCCTGTTGGCGCTAT
>JASHOO010000188.1 GCA_030041035.1 Bryobacteraceae bacterium
AGGCCAAACGGTCGCTTTCGAGATCCATCACGCCCACCACGCGATCGTGAACAATGAGCGGAATGGCGACTTCGGAACGCATGTCGGGGTGCGAGGCGATGTAGCGGGGATCGGCCAGGGCGTCATCGACGCGGACCGGCTCGCGCGATTCGGCAGCGGCTCCCGTAATTCCTTTGCCCAGATGGACGTTGTCGATCTTGACGCGCTGATCGTGCCGCACACTGACCCGATGGCGGAGGACTTTGTGCTGCTCATCCACCAGCAGAATGCTGAAGGCGTCGTAGTTGATGAGGCTGCGGACGGTTTCGGCGATCTTGCCGAGCAGCTCGTCGAGGTCCAGGATGGAAGCGAACTCATGGGAGATGCGCGAGAGCGCGCGCAAGGTCCGGTTCTGGCGGTCCACGCGGCGGTAGAGCCGGGCATTATCGATGGAGGAGGCGACGCGCGAGGCGATCAGGCGCAGGAGCGCGCGGTCGTATTCGGTATAAGCATTTTCACGGGTAGATTGGACGTCGATAACCCCCACCAATAGGTTGCGAGTGAGCATGGGGACGGCCAATTCGCTGCGCACGGCGTCGAGGGCGTTGAGGTAGCGCGGGTCGGAGCGGACATCGCTGACCAGAATCGGCTCGTGCTGGGCGGCCGCCGAGCCGGTGATCCCTTCGCCTAAGCGGATCGCCAGACTGCGCACCACCTCCTCGCGGTGGCCCACGGCGTAGCGGATGCGGAGGTCCTGCTGCCGCTCGCTGTAAAGCAGGATGGCGAACAGCTCATAGGGAATCACCTTCTTGACGATGCCGGCGACGTTGGACAGGAGCTGGTCGAGGTCAAGTGTGTTGCTGGTGGCCGAGGTGACCTCCAGCAGGAAGTCGAGGAGCTCGGAGCGCTCGCGAAACCGCACCGCGGATCTTCGGGTGGCCTGCATGGAGTTTCAGGATGAGCCCGGGGTCACGCGGCGACAGCCTCGATTGTGGAGCCGAAATGGGTCACAGTCCAAACCAAACCGTCGTACAATTCGTAGGGACCATTGTAATGGAGAAAGCGAAACGGCGCTGTTTGTGGCTGGCTATGGCTCTGCTTGCGGCGCCGGCGGGCATCTGCGCGTCCCAGCCTGCGGTAGCTGCGCCGAAGGATGTGAGAGCGCCGCTCGAACGGGCGGCGGCTTCGCAGCAGACTCCGAGCCCTCGCATCCGAGGAGATTTCCTTTCCCAGCTTCTGCACCGGCGCGAGATTCCGGTGGGCATGGTGCTTGCGGGCCTGGCAGTCGCATTTTGCCTGGGAGCCATCCATGCGCTCTCTCCCGGCCATGGAAAAACGATCGTGGCGGCGTATCTGGTGGGAGCGCGGGGCACTATTAAACACGCGATCTTCCTGGGGGGAATGGTGACGTTCACTCACACCGTCAGCGTGTTCTTTCTCGGTTTCACTACGCTGTTTCTCTCGCAGTACGTCCTTCCCGAGAAGGTCTACCCGGTGCTGGGAGCGATTTCAGGGGTCACCATCGTGTGGGTCGGCGCGGTACTGCTCGTGCAACGTGCGAGGCGGCTTCGTGGAAACGCGCCCGATCATGCGCACTCGCATCACCATGCTCACCCAGATGAGCACAGTCACCAGCACGAACATGGCGGTCACCGTCACGTGCCGGAGGGCGAAATTACGATCAGCAGCCTGATCGCGCTCGGGGCGAGCGGCGGACTGGTGCCCTGCCCCTCGGCGCTGGTGCTGCTGCTCAGCTCCATTGCACTGGGGCGTGCCGGGCTCGGGCTGCTGCTGCTGGTGAGCTTCAGCACGGGCTTGGCCCTCGTGCTGATGGCCATTGGCGTGGCGGTGCTCTACGCCAAGAATCTCTTGCCGGACAGTCAAAAGACAGCGGGCCACCCGGCGTTTCGTCTGATCCCGGTGTTCTCGGCGGGCATCATCGTATGCATCGGCCTGGTGATGACGGGGGTTTCCCTGGGGCTGATCCGGCCGGACCGCGTATTGGGATTGACCTAGGCGAGCGCCTACAACCGAAGTTCCCGGCGATTCTCTGCTACGATGGCAGCGTAGAACAGGCTCTGGGTCTGGTTCGCAACATGGATCGCATCGGCCGGTATCAGATCACCAAGGAACTAGGTCGCGGCGCCATGGGTGTGGTGTACCTGGCGGTGGATCCCACCATCGGCCGCAACGTGGCAATCAAGACCATCCGGCTGGGAGAGGTTACCGACCCGGAAGAGCGCGCCAAATTGCGCGAACGGCTGTTCCGAGAAGCGCGCTCGGCTGGTATTCTGTCACACCCGGGCATCGTCACCATCTATGACATGGAAGAGCATGACGAAGTGGCTTTCATCGCCATGGAATTCGTGGATGGGCCGACGCTCGATCAACTGCTTTCCAAACGCGATCCCATCGCGCCCGAACGGCTGATGAGTATTCTGCGCCAGACGGCAGCGGCGCTCGATTACGCGCACGCCAAGGCCATTGTGCACCGGGACATCAAGCCGGCGAACATTATGATCGCCTCCGACGGCACGGTGAAAATTACGGATTTCGGCATCGCCAAGGTAACCACGTCGCAGCAATACACACAGACGGGGACGATCCTGGGCACGCCGAACTACATGTCTCCCGAGCAAGTACAGGGCCTGGCGGTGACCGGACGCGCCGACCAGTTCTCGCTGGCGGTGATTGCCTTCGAAATGCTGACGGGCGACCGTCCGTTTACGGGCGAGCATCTGACGACGGTGGTGTACAAGATCGTGGCCGAGGAGCCGCCACCGGTGCAGCGGCTCAACCCCACGCTAGGTCCACAAATTGACAGTGCCTTGCGGCGAGGGCTGAACAAGAAACCGGAAGGACGGTACAACTCGTGCATCGAGTTTGTGAACAATCTGGATGCGGCGTGCGCCGCCACCCAGGGCTGGAAAAATCTGCCGCGCGGCGGCAACCTGAGCTTGCCGACGGTGATCAGCGAAACCCCCACGCGGACGACGCTGTACCGGCCGGGATCGACGACGGAGGAGGTGATCGAGCGGCGGCGCGGCCGGTGGAAATGGGTGCTGCCGTTCGCTGCGGCGCTCGTGGTGGCGCTGGGTTTGATCGCTTTGATCGCCTTGCAATTCGGGCCAGACCTGGGAACCACGAAATCCTCCGCGACGCCCGCGCCGGCTCAAACCGCTTCCAATCCTCCGGCGGAGCAGACGCCGCCCGCTAACTCACCCGCTGAAGAGCCGAAGCCCAGTCCCATGGAGCCGGCGAAACCGGCAAGCAAGACGGATGAAGCAGCAGCGAATCCTCCGCAAACGGCCACCGCGGAACAACCGAAGCCGGCGGAAGAAGCCCAGCCGACTCCCCAGGAGCAGGAACAGCCCGCTGCGCCTCCGCAGGAGCGGCCTACGCCGCCCGCACGGACCAAGGCGAAAGTGCGGCCCGCGGCGGGACCGCAAGACGAGACGATCACCAGCGAACCAGCCGGTGCAACCGCTGTACTCGACGGCGATCCTTCGACATCCTGCAAGACGCCGTGCGTATTAAAGGTTATGCCCGGCCGTCACACGGTGACGATCAATGAGCAGGGATATCAGCAGGAACGGCGCGAGATTTCGATTATCGACAGCCCCGTCGATGTGCCGCTGGTCACCCTTCGCGCGCAGGGGGGCACGCTGATGCTCAGCTCGGTGCCGGACGGAGCGGCCATTTTCCTGAACGGCGAGCCCACATCGAAGAGTACTCCAGCTCGATTCAACTTAAAGCCGGGCACCTATACGGTGCTCATCGAGAAAAACGGCATTCAGAAGTCCAAGACCATTGAGATTCACGACGGCGTAACTGAATTCCAGAGGATCCCGTTACAGTAGGGCGTCGGGATTTTCCCTGTGTCAGTTTGGCCAGGCGCGAGAAGGACTCCAAATGCGAAGTTAGCAGGCCGTGTAACGTACAGAAACCTCCGGGGCCTCAGCTAAGTGACCGGAGTCGTTGTCACCACAGTCATCCTTGTTGTATGTCCACCGTTAGCAATCGCAGGATCGTGACACTTTGTCACACGCGACAAGCTCTTCTTCGATAAGTCGTTTGACCTCGCGACCTTAGATTTGGACCGCAGCGTGCCTGGAGGTGGGTGTCTCTGCGACTTTGTGGAAGCGTAGCCTCTGATGATGCGACTGACATATTCCGATCTTGGAAACGGCGCCTGCTGGCCCAGTAAGGCAGACACTGCGGTCGTTCCAAAACGCGCGGCGCGGATTCTCCGGCCGGCGGCCAGAAGCCTGACACTGTCGGCTCTGGCATTCTTGCTGTGCATCCCGGGCTTCGCCTCACACAAACTGGCCCCAGACATTGCCGATAACCAGGGTGAGACGGCGGACGTGATTGTTCAGTTTAAGACAGCGCCGACCGCTGAGCAGATCAGACAGATAGCTGCACGGGGACAGATCAAGCACATTTTTCGCTACATCCATGCCGTTCATGTCACTGTGCCGGTACAAGATCTTCAGGCACTGGAGTCTGACCCATCCGTGACCTATGTCTCTCCTGACCGAAAGGTATCCGCTACGGGTCGGAATAACTCACCCGGCAACTGGAACAACCCACAAGGCATCGGAACGGGGTTGCTGGACCTGGTGGGCTGGACAGCGACTGCCAACGTGGCCTGGGGCGAGGGACTCGACGGCACCGGCGTCGGCGTGGCCATTATCGATAGCGGTGTGACGCTCAAAGACGACTTGATGACCTATGACGATTCAAGTTCGCGCATCGTCTACAGCCAGAGTTTCGTCGTGGGTGAGGGTCCGTCCGATTTCTACGGGCACGGAACCCACGTGACCGGCATCGCCGGCGGCAATGGAATGGACTCCAGCGGACCGGGCGTTTCCCAGACCTTTCAAGGTATCGCGCCGAACATCAGCATCATCAATCTGAAGGTTTTGGATTATACCGGATCGGGGATGGCTAGCTCCGTAATTGCCGCCATTGAGCAAGCCATACAACTTCAATCCACTTACAACATAGGCGTGATTAACTTGTCGCTGGGGCAGCCGGTTTATGAAAGTTATACGCTCGATCCGCTCTGCCAGGCAGTCGAGCAGGCTTGGGCGGCAGGCATAGTAGTGGTAGCTGCAGCCGGCAACTACGGCCGCGATAATTCGCAAGGAACGGACGGCTACGCAACGATTACGTCACCCGGGAATGACCCTCATGTGATCACCGTGGGCGCAACCGACATGCACAATACGCCGACCCGGACTGATGATACGGTAGCGAGTTACAGCTCCAAAGGACCGACAGCTATCGATCACATAGTGAAGCCGGATCTGGTCGCTCCAGGTAACGATGTAATTTCGCTGCTGGCTTCGCCCTATTGCACCTTGGCTACTACTTACCCATCAACTCTGATTCCATTATCCACTTACGAAACGTCGGGCTCTCAACAACTTTCGACGAGTTACTACCGCTTGAGCGGAACCAGCATGGCGACTCCGGTGGTCAGCGGCACCGTAGCTTTAATGTTGGAGAATCAACCATCCTTGACTCCGGATCAGATAAAGGCGCGGTTGATGAAAACCGCCTCCAAGACATTACCGGCCTATAGCTTCGACAGCGACTCGTGGTACTCACAGTCTTATGAGGTTCAGGCCGATATCTTCACCGTCGGCGCTGGTTACATGGATATTGCGGCAGCACTCGCCAACAATGACCTGGCTACCGGACCGGCGCTTTCGCCCGTGGCTTCATTCAATCCGTCCACCGGCCAGGTCACCATCACGTTCAGTCCGTCGGCCACCTGGGCCACCTCGCTCGTCTGGGGCGTTTCGCTGGTTTGGGGGAATGCCGTCTTTGACGGCACGGTGAATGGCGCCTCGGTGGTTTGGGGAGACTCGGTTGTCTGGGGGGATTCACTGGACACCGGGTTCAGCGTGGTATGGGGAACCAGCACCGACATGGCCGCCATGCAAGCCGCTTCTCCGGCGGACGGCGACAACTAGGGCCGTTCGCAAGTTCCGATTTGACGTCCAAACCATAACTGTCTGCTCCGATACGCCGGGATCACCGCATTTTGCCCCATGCGAGCCTACGGCTATCGGAGCGCGCCCTGGGCGAAACACGCCAACCCGCCGCCGGCAGACCGGCTCAGTCACGACGTCACGAGCGCCGAATCCGGTTATCGAATGATAT
>JASHOO010000189.1 GCA_030041035.1 Bryobacteraceae bacterium
GCGGCCAGGGGAACGAGCCGATCGTCGCCAGCAGCATCCCAAGATTCAGCCATACGCCCGTTTTGAAACTGACCGCCCCGCCTGTGAACCGGTACAACGACAAGAACATTCCCTTGAAGAGCAAAACCAATAGCGCGAGGTTCCAGAGAAAGAAGAGCACCCGCGTCTTACGGCTGATCGCCAGCAACCAGGTAACGAGCCCCACCAGCGCCAATCCCAGAAGCCAGTACGAGAGCGGCTTCCCCGTCCAGGGCAGGAATCCGAGATTCAATTCGCCCCCGCTGCGCAGCGATAGGACCGAAGCAGCCACCACAAAAAGCGCCAGCACGCCGCCGAAAAGATAGCTAAAAATGCGCAAAAGGGCCTTGATCGCGCCCACTCCAACCTCCGAATTTAGATTGGCAGACCGCTATTCTATCAGGGATGATGACCTCTTGACCCCTTGCTTTTCAACAGAATACAATCGATGCTGTAGGGGAAGGTTGATTCCTCCGATGCCCGGCCCAACGTCTGGTGAAGACACGCTGAACGCCCGAGAGCAGGAAATTCTGCACGCCATCGTCCGCAGCTATATCCTTACGGGCGAACCGGTTAGCTCGCGCTCCGTGGCCGCCCGGCGCAGCCGTCCGCTCAGCGCCGCCTCCATCCGCAATGTGATGGCGGAACTCGCCGAAGGCGGCTACCTCGAGCAGCCCCACACCTCGGCCGGACGCGTCCCCACCGAAAAAGCTTTCCGCTGCTACGTGCGTTCGCTCACCGCGCGCCCCATGCCGCGCGCCGACGCCGAGCGCGTGCGCGTCGAGCTGAGTGAAGAAGATACGGTGGAAGGCCGCCTCGGGCGCTCCTCCCGCATCCTCACCGAACTGACCTTGCAAGTGGGAATCGCCGTCGCCCTGCCCGGCACCAGTCAGATGCTCGATCGCATCGAACTGCTGGAGCTGGCAGACCGCCGCGTGCTCATCATCCTGGTCACCACTGATCACAGCGTCCACAACCGCGTGGTTATGATGGATCAGCAGGTTTCGCAGGATGAGCTCAATCATCTGCGCAACTACGTCAATGTGAACTTCAGCGGATGGAAGTTGGGCGATGCGCGCCGGGAGCTGCTGCGCCGCTTCGAGGAGGAGCGCGCCGCCTACGATGCCACGCTCCGCCGCCTGACCGTGCTATATGCCAAAGGGCTGCTGATGGTGGATCAGGCGCCGGAAGTACACATGGAAGGCGCTTCCAACCTGGTGGGCATCGATCTTCACCTCACGCGCGAGCGCATGCGGGATTTGCTACACGCGCTCGAAGAGAAGAAGCGGCTCATCGAGCTGCTCGATCGCTTCCTGGAACATCCGGCGGGCGAGCTGGGCGTGCAGGTGGGCCTGGAGGAAGCACATCCGGCCATGAAAGAGCTCTCGCTCATCGGCGCCAACTTTGCCCTGCCCAGCGGCATGACGGCCCGCGTCGCCGTGCTCGGTCCCATGCGGATGCACTACGAAAAGGCCATGGCGGCAGTGCTGCAAATCGGCCGCGCTTTCGAAAACCTGCCCGTGTAGGGGCTGGGGCACGCCTGAATAGAATCAGAACATCACCCGCAGTGTGAACTGCACCGTTCGCGGCTCGACCCACTGCGTCACGTTATTGTTAAACGTCGCCGCCGTCGTACTGTTGCCCAAAAACGTCTGATCTCCCACCAGCCAGTCCACGTGATTCAGCAGGTTGATGGTCTCCGCGCGAAACTCCACCTGCTTGCCTTCCCTCACGGGAATCACTTTTCGCAGACCGAGATTGATATTGAACGCACCGGGCCCGGTGAACATACGCCTCTGGAGGTTGCCGAGCGTGGCCGGTCCCGGCTCCTCAAACGCGCCCGCCGGAGCATTCACATAGCTCACCGTGCCGTTCGGATTCTTGCGGATCCCGAAGAATTGTTCGATCTGGCCCGCATTCAAAGAGGTCACCACCGTGTTCTCGCCCGAATCCGCCTGGGAAACCAGCGTGCCCAATCCCGTCACCTCAGTCACCTGCCCGTTTGGCTCGGTCACATAACCGCCCGAAAGCAATGAAAATGGGGCACCCGATTGCGCCATCACGATGCTGCTGAGGCTCCAGTTTCCCAAGATCTTTCCGGCGGGACCGACCCTGCTGCGGAAAAAAGGCATGTCCCAGATCGCCGTGAGCTTGAATGCCTGTTTCTGGTTGAAAGGCGCCGGCGCCCACTCGAGCGAAGGATTGTGCAGATAGAGATAAGGGTCGATGGCTCCCAGTTGGTAATCGTCCAGGTTGCTCAGAACCTTTGAGAACACATAGCTGGCCGCCAGATTTACGCCACCCACCGTGCGCCGCGAAAGCGTGAACTGCAACCCGTCGTAACGTGCCGTGCCCAGCTTCGACAGCAGATCGATTCCGCCCGGCGCGATCGGATTACCCAGGACGTAATAACCGGCAGTCAGGTCGGGCGCATACCCCTCGGCTTCATACCATCGCGCCAGCTCTCCCGCCTGTCCGGTCTCAATCAACGAAATGGCGTGCAGATCCGGCTGGCAGTTTACCTTGCTCAGGTTTGCGCACAGTCCGCCGCCCGGCAGCAGCGGAAAACCATTCGTAGGAGTGCCGCTGAGCAGGGCCGCACGCACCTTCAGAAATTGCGCAAGAAATGCCGGCGGCAACATCACCTGGTTGCGGTCTACCGAGCGCGCCGCTTCGTTCAGGCGATTCCCCAGGTACAGAACACCCAAGTGGAACCCGCGAACATGCGTCTCGATTCCCAGATCCCAATATTCCACGTTGGGTGTTCGCAAGTCCCCGTCTATGGCATAGACCGTTGCCGGCGGCTGATGATAACTGCGCTCAAAAGCCAGCAATGATGACAGGGTCAAGGTAGATGGAAGCTGAGGCGTGGGCGTGACCGGCGCTTCCGATAGCGGCACACCCCCCGGATTCGTGGTGACATTGAAGCTTTGAAACGGATTCTCCAGCGCGTAAATGCTCAGGTTCGGGAGCAGATCGTCGGGCATGTAGCTGACATTGATGGCGCCGCGCACCACCACCGGCAGCCCGCCGGGCGGCTTCCAGGCGAAGCCCAGATGCGGACTGGCATGATCGAAAGCTTGCGCATAAAGAGCCTGATGCGTCGAAGCGAAGCCAAAGGTCAGATTCTGGTCGTACACGCTGTTGGCTTGGTAAGAGGAAAGATTGGGAACGATCGCCGTGCCTGTTCGCTCATCCGCCGGAGACAGGTAGTCGTACCGGACTCCCAGGCTGATATCCAGCGAACGAAACACCTTCCAATCGTCGTGGAAATAGCCGGAAAGCATGTTGGCCGAAAGCTTGCTTTGGGCCGTGGTGCCGCTCGAATACCCGGATGTCGGCGATAGAATGTTGAACCGCTGATCGATCTCCGTAACCGCACCGGTGGTAATGTTGCTCACTACGTAGCGCGGCACCGTTAGCGAATCCAGCAACCCGTCATTGAAGCCATAGGTGTTCAGCCGGTACTGCTGGATCCAAACGCCGAACTCCCAGGTATGCTTGCCGTACACCCAGTGCAGATTGTCCTGATAACTGTACAGGTCGTCGCTCTCGCCTCGCGGGTCCATGCCTGTCATGGGCTGGCTCACCGAGACACTCGGGTCATTGAGAATGGCAATAAACCCAAACTGGCCGCGCAGGGAATTGCGAAAATCCAGATTCGGAAGGCTCGCGCCAACATGTACTTCATTGGTCAAAGTGGGGCTGATCGCCCAGCGCCAGAACCCCGCGTAGAAGCGTGAAGCAACGTGAATGGTCGTGTCCGGCTGGTACCCGAACACCGACGAGTCGGTGGGATCGTCGGTCGTGCTCGTGTCACCCGCAAACGTCAGCCCGAAAGTGTGCCGCGCCGAAGCCAGATAGTCCAGCCGCCCGAGCCCCAGGTTTCCCGTGCTGCCGTTGCGCTGCGCGCCGCGATAAATTCCCGATGCGCTCGATGGGATCAGATTGAGCACCTTCTGCATCAGCGGGTCCTGGCTGGTCAGCGGCTGCGTGGGCGCCTCGCCCGTGCGCGTCACCGATGACCGGTCGAGATCGGCTTCGTAGTTCAGAAAAAAGAACAGCCGGTTCTTCATGAGCCCGCCACCGAACGTCGCCCCAAGCTGATTAACGCCCGTCGCCGCCGGCGTGCCCTGGCTGTTCGCGGTCCAATACTGCGCCGTGACTCCGCCGGGAATGGTAAGCCAGTAAGCCGACCCGTGAAAACCACTCCGCCCAAACGGCGTGCTGAAGGTGATCTGTGAGCAACCGCAGCCGAAAAGAGCCCCGGTGACAATGTTCGCTTCCTGGATCTGGTCCGTGTGCAGAGCCAGCGAGACAGACTCCAGCTTCTGCGGCGGCGCAAAATTGGTCTGCAGGTTGACTCCATCGAGCGTGATGTTCTCAACAGTCGTCGATTGCCCGTAAACCGACGCCGCGCGCCCGTTATCCTGTACGCCCGGCAGAGTCTCCACCAACGGAAACGGGTCGCGCCGCGCTACCGGCAGCCCGTCCACCTGCGCTGAGGTCACCGAAGCAGTGACCACCGTGTTCCCGGTTTCGAGACCCGCTCCGGGTTCCTGGGTTTCCGTCGGCCGGGAACCGTCGGGCTGCAAGCGGATCGGCGCTAGCGGCGTCTCTACGCCCGCAGCTACCACCACGTTGGTCAGTGTATGCCTCTTGAACCCACCGGCTTCAATCGCCACATCATAGGGAACCGGCATCAAAGCGTTAAAGCCGAACCGGCCTGTTCGCGAGGTCACTTCCGCGGCGTACACGGTGGACGACCCGGCAAGAGTTAGCGTCACCTGCGCACCCGGCACGGGTTGGCCCCCGGCGTCCTCCACGGTGCCCGCGATGCTTCCGGCAGCCTGGGCGGCGGCTGTGCCTCGTGCCAGGCACGCCAGAATGAGAATCAGAAGCCACCTGGGCATCGGTCGAATCCGCAGGATACCGCGCCCCGAAGGCCGCCGCGACCCCGCGCAGCGGAGTTTACCAGCGGCAGACACCCCTTCCGCATTGGCAGATGCAGCACTTGGAACTGCTTGTCACTATAATGGATGACCACTATGGCAACTTACTTACAGGCGGAGAAGCCACTCATTGTCACCACGCCCCTCGGACCAGACGTCCTGGTGATCACCAAGTTCCGGGGTAGCGAATCCATTTCGCACTTGTTCA
>JASHOO010000190.1 GCA_030041035.1 Bryobacteraceae bacterium
GGTTTCGTCTGGGGCACCGTGCGGCTGCGGATGCGACCGCCATGGCCCGCATGCGCACGGCCGGCGCGATCGTGGTGGGCAAGACAAATTGCCCGGAATTTCTCTCGAATTATGAGACCGATAATTACATTACCGGCCGCACCAATAATCCCTGGAATCCGGAATGCACGCCTGGCGGATCGAGCGGCGGCGAATCGGCGGCGATTGCGGCATTCTTCTCGGCGGGAGGAATCGGCAGCGACGGCGGCGGCTCCATTCGCATTCCTGCACATTTCACCGGCATTGCGGGGCTGAAGCCGACGCCGGGCCGCGTCTCCGCGGCGGGCCATTTTCCGGTGATCAACCATCCCGGCGGTCTGTTGGGTGTAGCGGGACCGATGGCGCGGACCGCCGAGGATGTGCGGCGCCTGTTCACGGTGTTGGCAGGCTACGATTCACAGGATCCGTTCTCGGCTCCGGTTCCAGTGAAGAGCCCGGAAGCGGCGGGCCTGCGCATCGGGCTGATGGAACAGTTTTGTGAGGTGCCGGTGCAGGCGGAAATTCGCGATGCTGTGCAGAAGGCCGCGCGCACGCTTGAGCAACTTGGCCTTACCATCGAGCCTTTCAGGCCGCACGGCTTGCAGCGCGCGCCGAATCTGTGGTGGTTTTTCTTCGGGCAACTTCCCGCTCCCATTACGAAGCAGATAATCGAAGGACGCGAAAAGGATGCGCACTGGACCGGCACTGAGTTTCTCAACTCGGCCCTCAAAGAGCCCGCACCCATGCTCGAGGACCTGGTGTTCCATCTCGCCACCCGCGACCGCATGCGCGCCGCGCTGCTGCGCGAAATGGAGAACGTGCCCGTGATTCTGGCGCCCGCCTGCGGCGTCCCGGCGTTCAAACATCGCGAGCGGCATTGGCCGACAGACAAAAAAGCTATCGGGTTGTTCGAGGCGATGATGCCGGTGACGCCGTGGAATCTGCTGGGACTTCCCGCGGCAAGCGTTCCGTTCAGTGTGTCGGCGCAAGGGCTGCCGATCGGGGTGCAGCTCATCGGGCGACCCTGGGAAGAGGAAACAATTCTCGAAGTAGCCGTGCGGCTGGAAGAGGCGCGCGGCCCGTTTCCAGGGCCTCCAGGCTTCTCAAACTGAGGCGATGAGGGCGCTCCAACTGCCTTTGTCAAGCGGAGGGTGCACCTCTGCACCCCTCTGCTCGAGCGCCCTTTGCACCTCCGGAGCCTCGA
This sequence comes from Bryobacteraceae bacterium, assembly GCA_030041035.1. GTDB lineage: Bacteria > Acidobacteriota > Terriglobia > Bryobacterales > Bryobacteraceae > QHXW01. Next base: position 1,223 of record JASHOO010000190.1, read on the forward strand.
ACAACTCGAAGCCGCTGACGATCATCCGGCGGCCTGGGCGCAACACACGAAACAGATCAGGAGCGAGAGCCACGATGGCTTCTGCGCTGATGTTGGCGACCGCCAGGTCGATGCTTCGGCTGCGCACCGCATCCACTGTCCCAACGAAACTCAACGGCTGCCCGGCGGTTTCCACGGCCACAGGATCGATGTCGCAGGCCAGCACTCGTTGTGCGCCCAACAGCCGGGCCGCCGTGGAAAGAATGCCCGAACCGGAGCCGACATCCAGCACGGTCATGCCCGGCTGGAGCTCGCTCTCGAGCGCCTCCAGGCACAGTTGCGTGGATTCGTGGGCGCCCGTGCCAAACGCCATCCCGGGATTCACCACGATGCGCAAACGTCCCGCAGGCGTGGGATCATCGCGCCATTCGGGAACGACAAAGAAGCTTCTGGCGACACACATGGGTGCGAGCTTCGTGCGCGCCTCTGCGATCCAATCGCGGGTCTCCTCACGTTCCGCATGTGCGCCCCAAGCTGAGAACTCATCGACCAGAGCGGCAGGTTCGGCATCACCGTCGAAGAAGGCGCGCAAGCCGCACGCGCCGCCGAGCAGGTCGGACTCCGTGATCCCGTTTGATCCCCTGTCCCAGAGCTCGGCAATGAGCCGGTCTTTTTCTTCTTGCCTGCATTCCAGATACAGCGAGAACATGGTGTGGGAATGAAACTTCAAGGAATCTTCGCCGACATCACCACTCCATTCGACCACAAAGGCGACATCTACAAGGTCAAGGTACAGCACAACGTCGAGAAATGGAATCGCACGACGCTCGCAGGTTACCTGGTTTGCGGCACGGCCGGCGAAGGCGAATTGCTTGCCACCGAGGAGAAACTTGCGGTGTGGGAGATGGTCGGACAGTGCTCGGCGCCGGAAAAGTTGCTGATTGCCGGCATTGCAGCGCCGGGCGTGCGCGAAGCGGTGTGGCTAGCGAACCGCGCTGCGGAGTTTGGCTACAAGGCCGCGCTGGTCAACGCTCGCCACGCGCTGGCGGAAACCCAATCGCTGTACTTCCGCGCGGTGGCGGATCAATCGAGGATTCCCCTGATCCTCGATGGCGCATGTCCCGAGGCAGCAGCGGGCGTCAAACATCCGAACGTGATCGCGATCATCGGTTCCGCAGAATTCGCACACCGAGCCGGGCTTCCGGTGCTGGCAGCATCGGCTTTAGGGCTTTGGCCGGCATTGCAGGCGGGCGCCGCCGGGGCCATCCTCGATTTTGCCACTGCTGCTCCCTATGCCTGCATCACCATCTGGGAAGCGCACCGCACCCGCGAAGAGGAAGCGGGCCGCGACTGGCAGCAGCGCATTGCGCACGCCGCGGACGTGGTCAGCCCGCATCGTTACGGAGTGCCCGGCTTGAAGCACGCGATGGACCTGAACGCTTATTACGGCGGCCCGCCGCGCCTCCCGTTCGTTACGCCCGATGCAAAGGCCCGCCGCGAAATTGAAGAAGCATTCAGCGGCCTTCGCGGCTAGGTGCGGCGCAGCACCATGTGTTCTTCATCTACGTAAGAGTCCCCGATTTTCAACGCACAGCGCTCGCAGCCGAACGGCTCGAATCCCAGCGACACGTACAATTTCCGCGCCGCCGTTTGAGCCGCGGCAACCGTCAGGAGGATCGCCTCTAGGCCGGGCTGCT
>JASHOO010000017.1 GCA_030041035.1 Bryobacteraceae bacterium
CAAGCGTGTAGTCAGAAAGAGATAGATCCGAAGGCGAACTCCACACTGTGAGCCTACTTGGCACCAAAGCAGAGTCACTTTCTGATCTTGTTTCCGGGATGTTCCTGGCATCTCATTCGTCGAGCGCTTAACTGGAAAGACGTGTCGTTAGGGCATACGTTCCTGTTTGGTTTGTAAACAGCTCAGCTTCGGTGGGAATAGCGATTGACTATTTCTGGTCTTGGCAGTTATAGGCTTGCGAGGCGTGTGTTGGCTCTGCTCGAATGAGGGCGACGCGATGGACTTTTCAGTAATTAAGAAAAGGCTCTCTTCCCATAAGTCCGCCCCGGCTCTGGATCGCGGTTTTCCTCTCGATCACACTGAATTGTTGGGACGCAGCGTCCAGTCTTGCCCCGCTGGGGATCCGCGGAACGCCAGGGCAGGTATACGAGATGAACCTCGATCGACTATGATTCCGACACCGCGGTTTGTGAACTGGGACCTTAGCCGTGGTCGTGTGTGAAGCGAGAGCTGCTGGACTCAGCCGAACGAGAGTTACGTGATCGGAATCTCCGGGAGATCGTCCGCATCAACCGCTGGTGTGGCGGTCATCGGATCTTGCTGCGCGTTTTGAGAGACTTTGTTGGCCGATGTCCACCAACACGACGGATCCGTTTTTGCCGTCCGAATTGTCAATGTTCTCCTTGAGGCAAGGCCCGTACAGCCGGTTTCCTCACGAACAAAGGTAACCTGGGCAGCGGCGCCCAAAAACTTTGTAAAGAGAAATGAGTTAGGCGCTTCGGCAATGAGAGTGACCACCGTCATCGAGATTAAGAATACTGTTTCTGAGTTAAACGTCCTCTCTACTCTATTGATCACGGATTCACAAAACGTTTTGCAATTGGCCAAATCCAATAATGACAGAACAAGTTACACAGTGTGTAAGTCACATCGCACGATCGCGGTATTGGATGGGCTCAAAGCGAAGCGGTGTCGTGTGACTTTTCAATCTCAGGGAGCACTGGAGACAGCGGGAGGGTTTTAATTTACAGTTGTCTGTCGCGTTGTTACAGAATGCAACGAAAGGATGATGCATATAATGAAAACGCAGCGCACACAGCGCTATAAGTCAGAGTACTAAGGAGTGTTATGAAAGATAATAAGTCCCAGTTCAAGAACCGCCGCACTTTTATGCGACGTTCTCTCGCCGTGGGGGCAGGCTTGGTGGGTGCCGGTATGCTCTCAAAGAGCAGCCTGTTTGCGCAATCGGTACTTCCCCTAGCGCCGGGAGACGCAGCAATTCTCAGGTTCTTAGCGGCGGCCGAACTAATTGAGGCCGATCTTTGGACGCAGTATGCGGAGCTGGGCGGAATCGGAGACAATCCGCCGATCGAAGTAGACCCGACCGAGACCTTGAACCCTTACCAGAGCGCCCTCTCGAACCTTGATCCCGATGGTCCGCAATATATAGCGAGCAATACTCTCGACGAAGTCAGCCACGCAAAGTTTCTTAATGCCTATCTCAAGTACAGAGGCGCCCAGCAGGTCGACTTCGATCAGTTCCGGACGTTGCCGGGAAGCACGGCGACGGGTTCAACGGGGATAAAGCGCCTTACCAACCTAATGAATCTGACTGTCGACACCAGTTGGTACACCCGTTACCGCAGTGCAACCAACCCGGATTTCGGCGCCACCTTCCCTCAGGCGATCACTCTGAAGAACGTTACCGCTATTCCAAGAACGACTGCCGAATTAAACGATCCCAATAGTAATCATCTTCAAGCGATCGCGAATGTGGCTGCTTTTCACTTCGGATACATTGAGCAAGGCGGATCGAGTCTTTACGCCAGCATGAGCCAAAAAGTAAGCGATCCCGAAGTGCTGCGGATCACGCTTGGCATCGGTGGAGACGAGATCGCTCACTTCCTGGAATGGGTCGATTTTGCGGGTAACGGCGTGCAACCCAATGTCGCGCCGTTTACGGATAGCGAAACCGGCCTGACATTCCCCAACTTCTTCAGTCCACTGAACCCGCAAATTCAGCCGAGCTTAATTTTCCCCGTCCCTTGCGAGTTCATCAACGCCGATCTTCCCCATGTCTCGATCATTCGTCCGCTCACCGATCAAAATGGAGGGGCCGTGGCGACCATCAACAGCTTCATCGCGGATGGGCTGTTCATAGGCCAAAGCCAGCAGTTTCTCGAAACACTGATCCTAATGGCTATCGAAGCGGACGCTGCGCAGCGGGTCGTAATTTAGCATCACCCGTACGCGCATCGAATCCTGGGTTGTACGGCCGTCGACCTCGATGTGCTGTGAAGGGGGGAAACCTTCCAGGCTCAGATTAGACGGCCGCGACAAACTCGAACTCCGATTTTCTGCAGGCGTTTCTCCAACGACTTTTCTCTAGTTGGTACGGGTCCCGGCTTGTGTACACGTGGTCTGAATTCGATCGTCGATGTGCCTGACTCGGCCGTGTGAGTGAACCAGTGGACAGAAATATTCGACACCCCAAACGATCTGGTATAACCGCCCCGGTTGTTAACTCGTCCAGTTCGTGGCTCACCGATCTCTAATAGTGACACTGGCCCGTTTATGCAAACCAAGTCCTGCAAACGACGGTTCACGTGCATTCGGAGAGCCCTTGTGCTGGGAATAAGCCGCGAGCATTTCGAGTCATGCTTCATACAGGTGATTGCCCCGTGTTGAGCCTGACGCGGATGCATTTGATCCAATGGCGACCGATTCTCCAAAACTTGCTCGATTCGAACAGGCGGTGATGCCACATTTCGACGCCGCGTACAGCCTGGCGCGCTGGCTCACCCGTCGCGCCGACATCGCCGATGACGTGGTTCAGGAAGCCTACGCGCCTTCACTTTTTTCGACGGCTTCCGCGGCGACGATGGGCGGGCCTCGATATTGTCAATTGTGCGAAATACTTGTTACACATGGCTTCGCAAGAATCACACCCAAGCGCTTCTGACGGAATTCGACGAGGCCTTTCATGGTCCGGAAATGTGTAATCCGGAGACCGAACAATCTCGCGTTGTGGACATCGCGACGGTTCGACAGGCTCTTGAAAAACTTCCGGTGGAATTTCGCGAGGTGCTGGTTTTACGCGAGGTGGAGGAGTTGTCTTACAAGGAAATTGCCGATGTCACTGGGCTCGCCATAGGTACGGTGATGTCGCGCCTCTCGCGCGCACGGATGAAATTGTCTAATCGTCTGGCCGTTCCGGTTGGGGAAGGTTCGGTTGCCTGATCTGTCATGAGGCGCAAGAAATCGCGGACGCATATTTTGATCGCGAACTGGACTTGATGCACAGCATCGAACTCGAGCGGCATCTACACGACTGTCCGTTGTGTGAGCGACTGAATACCGCCCGCATGGAACTGCGGACCAAGGTTCAGGGTGCGTCGATGCGTTACCGAGCGCCTTCATCGCTTGAAAGAAAGGTACAGGCGGCGATCACCCTCGTGGTGAGAGAAGAAGGGAAATTCGAGTGGCTTAGGTTCCGGTGGCCGTCAATAGTAACCACGGCGGCGGCGATCGCACTCATTGGGTTTCTTTCGTTAAGACCCCCAGAGGGGACAATCGAGCAGGCTGTGATCGATAGCCATGTTCGGTCCCTGATGACCGGTCATTTGATGGACCAAGTTCCTCTGGCTTCCAAGAGCGGCAGCGTTCGGCGATCAGATTGATGGCTGGCAGGTCTGCTGGGTCGGCGGTTGGGATCGG